>NZ_JBFRUJ010000057.1:0-47122 GCF_041474575.1 Vibrio sp. 10N.222.51.C5 | reverse complement strand
GATTTATATAATAATAAAATTATTTTGACTGATTTGTTGTTTTTGGTGTTGATGAATCTATGGATTAAAAAAAACGATTGCGGGTAATTCTTCACATAGTTATTCACAGAAAAGGTGAATAAATGTGGTCTATGTCTCACTATTGTGTGGGTAACTAGAATTTGAGCAAAACTTATCCATATTCCTAGTTATTATTCATAAATATAGCGCTTATCACGTCACTAAGTTTGCTCCGATTGGGGATATGTGGAAAAATCAGAGTAATTAAAAATTTAGATAGAGGTTGGCCAGTGATAGATGGCGATGGTTACCGATTAAATGTTGGTATTGTAATCTGTAACAACCATGGTCAGGTCTTCTGGGCTAAACGATACGGGCAACATTCATGGCAATTCCCTCAAGGGGGAATAGATGAAGGTGAGACTCCGGAACAGGCAATGTACCGCGAGTTGTATGAAGAGGTTGGCCTTACTAAAAAGGATGTAAAGATCGTCGCGACAAGTCGTCATTGGTTACGCTACAAGCTACCCAAACGACTGGTTCGGTGGGATTCTAAACCTGTCTGTATTGGACAAAAACAGAAGTGGTTCCTTTTGCGCTTAGATTGCGATGAATCGCATATCAATATGCAGCGTGGAAGTACACCTGAGTTTGATGGTTGGCGTTGGGTGAGTTACTGGTACCCAGTTCGACAAGTTGTTTCTTTCAAGCGAGATGTTTACCGTCGAGCGATGAAAGAGTTCGCATCTTTAGCAATGCCGTTTAAAGAGCGAAAAATAAAAGGAAAGCGCAAATTGCGTAGAGGTTAAGCATGCTCAGTCAACTAAGGGAAATAGTTGAACACGTATCAAGAGTTGAAGATGTGTCGACGGCTCTTGATATTTTGGTTAAAGAGACATGCAGTGCGATGCAGACGGAATGTTGCACCGTGTATTTGGCAAATAATGATATGCAGCGCCTTGAGTTGATGGCAACTCAAGGCCTGATCTTCAAAGGCAATAGCATTCACATTGGTTTTGACGAAGGTCTGGTTGGCCTTGTTAAAAGAAGTGCTGAACCTATCAACCTTGCACAAGCGTCTGCTCACCCTGCTTATAAGTTTTTTCCAGAGCTTGGAGAAAACGTCTATCACTCTTTTCTCGGTACTCCGATTATCCACCGCAAGCAAGTGCTCGGTGTATTGGTCATTCAACAGAAGACCCCACGTTTATTTAGTGAGATGGAAGAATCCTTCCTTGTCACGCTCTCTGCACAACTTGCCGTTATTGTGGCGCACGCCCAAACTCAAGGCCATTGGCTGTTAGAGCAACAGAAGCTACCGGCTACTAAAGGTATTGCAGCTTCATCGGGCGTGGCGATTGGTGACTTATGGTGGGACAACACTCAGCCTGAACTCACCGATGTTTATCCTGCTTCGACGCTCAATATAGAGAGAGAGCATGAGTTGTTGGCGGTAGCGGTTGAAAACGCCCTCAATGACTTTAAGCGCATGCGAAAGCGCTTAGATAGCGAAATCAATAAAGATGCGTTGGCGATCTTTGACCTGTTTACTCACTTACTCAACGATCCTATGCTGCGTAAGGATCTAAAAAGCCAAATCCAGAAAGGCGATAAAGCCGATTGGGCACTAAGACAGGTTGTAGAGAGTTATTCTAATCGCTTTGCTCGTATGTCGGACGTGTATCTTCGTGAGAGAGCACAAGACATCCGAGAGCTCGGACAAAGGCTGCTCTATTTCCTCCACAACTCTGAACATGAACTTCGCACGTTAGATAAGCCGATTATCCTAGTGGTTCGTGAGTTAACCGCTTCGGTATTAGCGTCTATTCCCAAAGAAAAGCTCTTAGCGGTGATTTCCTTGGAAGGGGCGGCGAACTCGCACGCAGCGATTTTATCTCGAGCGCTTGGCATACCTTCCGTCATGGGGGTAAACCTCAACCTAGCTCAAGCTAATGGCAAGCGAGCGATTGTTGATGGGTATAGCGGTGAGATCTTTATTGAGCCGACTAAAAGCCTGCTCAAAGAGTATCGAGGGCTGATTCTAGAAGAGAGTGAGCTCTCCTCTATGGTCAATCGCGAGCTGTACCTACCGGCAAAAACGCAAGACAACAAGCAAGTCGAGATTCTGCTTAATGCGGGTTTAAGTGCAGACACTAACATCGCTATCAACCAAGGCGTTGATGGCGTAGGGCTGTATCGAACTGAAATTTCTTTCTTGTTGCAGCAAAGATTCCCGTCAGAGGATGAACAATTCAAGCAGTATCGTTCTGTACTGGCAAGCTACCCAGAGAAACAAGTGGTGATGCGTACACTCGATATCGGTGGTGATAAGGCCTTACCGTATTTTCCTATCGAAGAGGACAATCCATTCCTTGGTTGGCGTGGTATTCGGTTTACGCTCGATCATCCTGACATCTTTATTATTCAGTTACGTGCCATGCTACGTGCGAGCTGTGAAAGCCATAACTTGAGTATTTTGCTGCCGATGATCTCTGGTGCACAGGAGTTGGATGACGCGCTACAGTTGATTGAACAAGCGTATGATGAAGTGCATGAGCTTGATAACCGAGTGCGTATGCCTCGCGTTGGTATCATGATTGAAGTGCCATCCATGCTGTACATACTGCCGCTGATTGCGCATAAGGTCGACTTTGTTTCAGTCGGTACCAACGACTTAACCCAATATTTATTAGCGGTTGATCGGAACAATTCACGAGTATCCGATGTCTATGAATCAATGCACCCTGCGGTGATCATGGCATTAAAACAAATTCATGATACTTGTAAGCAATATCAATTACCTGTTTGTATTTGTGGCGAGTTAGCCGGTGACCCGATGGGCGCGCTGCTATTGATTGGATTGGGGTATGAGACGTTAAGTATGAATACCTCGAATGTCGCAAGAACCAAATATTTGATTCGTCAATCGAACTTGGCTGAATTACAGGATTTGGCAAATAAGGCACTTTCAAAACCGTATGGTAGTGACATCTATAGTATGATGCTGAACTATTTCGAAGAGCGTGAATTTACAGGCTTCATTCGAGCAGGTAAAAAATAGGATTTAACGTGTCATATGAACTGATAGGCTTGTTAGCGGGCCTTGGTGCTATTGTTGGTGTTTTAGCAGGCTTGCTAGGCATTGGTGGTGGTTTGCTGGTTGTTCCTGCCTTACTGTTTTTGCTTCCTAAAGCGGGTATCCCCCAAGAGTTTGCGATGCAAATGGCATTGGCTACTTCGCTATCAACCATCATCGTTACGTCGGGATCGTCTGCGATTAACCATCTAAAGTTGGGTAACGTAGAGATGTTTGTCGTTAAATGGTTGATGCCAGGTGTGGTGATAGGTGGCTTCCTCGGCTCTTTCGTGGCCGATGTAATTCCAGCTCAATACTTACCAAAAGTCTTTGGTGTGATTGTTTTGGTGTTGGCGTTGCAAATGCTATTGTCGATTCGCTCCAAGAGCCAAAAATCGATGCCGGGTTCAGCTAAAACCGTGTTGTGTGGCGGCGGGATTGGTTTGGTATCAAGCTTAGCGGGCATTGGCGGTGGGTCTTTATCGGTACCTTTCCTTAACCATCACGGTGTGGAAATGCGTAAAGCCGTCGGCTCATCTTCGGTATGCGGTTGTGTTATCGCGATTTCGGGAATGCTAGGTTTCATTTGGCATGGATCTTCTGTCGATGATCTTCCTGCGTATAGCTTGGGTTATGTTTATCTACCGGCTTTGATCGCGATATCTTGTACCTCAGTTTTGACCACTCGAGTGGGTGCGAAACTGGCCACTCAATTGCCAACCCCTGTGCTGAAGAAATTCTTTGCGGTATTTTTAATGTTTATAGCAGCCACAATGCTGCTGTAGTGTCTTTTCTGTTAGTCATTGAGCTAACCGTTAATCAATTTAGATAGAGAGCCAAGTATGTCTCAGGGTTTTATCGAATTCCCAAATATCGATCCTGTTCTTATTGAACTAGGACCAATCTCAGTTCGTTGGTACGGCCTAATGTACCTTGTCGGTTTTATGTTTGCTCTTTGGTTAGCAAATCGCCGAGCTGATCAACCGGGTAGTGGTTGGACTCGAGAGCAAGTATCAGACTTACTGTTTGCTGGCTTTCTAGGTGTGGTGTTGGGTGGTCGTATTGGCTACGTACTTTTCTACAACTTTGACCTTTTCCTAGCAGACCCACTGTACCTATTTAAGGTATGGACTGGCGGTATGTCTTTCCACGGTGGCTTGCTGGGTGTTATCACCGCAATGTTCTGGTATGCGAAAAAGAATGGTCGCACCTTCTTTGGCGTGGCAGACATGATTGCACCACTCGTCCCATTTGGTTTAGGTATGGGCCGTCTAGGTAACTTCATGAACAGCGAGCTTTGGGGCCGTGTGACTGATGTGCCATGGGCGATTGTGTTCCCTAACGGTGGTCCACTTCCTCGTCACCCATCTCAACTTTACGAGATGGCGCTTGAAGGTATCGTGCTGTTCTTCATCTTGAACTGGTTTATCAAAAAGCCGCGTCCTCTTGGTTCTGTATCAGGGTTATTCCTAGCTGGATATGGTACATTCCGCTTCTTAGTAGAATACGTACGTGAACCTGATGCTCACCTAGGTTTGTTCGGTGGGTTTATCTCTATGGGACAAATTTTGTCACTGCCAATGGTTATCATCGGTGTGCTGATGATGGTGTGGGCATACAAGCGTGGTCACTACAAAGACGAATTACCACAACAAACGAAGTAAGGAATTGGTGTGAAACAGTATTTAGATCTCTGTCAGCGTATCGTTGATGACGGTACTTGGATTGAAAATGAACGCACGGGCAAGCGTTGCCTAACCGTGATCAATGCTGACCTTGAATATGATGTTGGTAATAACCAATTCCCACTGGTAACAACGCGTAAGAGTTTTTGGAAAGCCGCAGTTGCTGAGCTGCTTGGCTATATCCGTGGTTACGACAATGCTGAAGATTTTCGTAAGCTAGGGACTAAAACTTGGGATGCGAATTCTAACCTGAATGAAGCATGGCTGAATAACCCTTACCGCAAGGGTGAAGATGACATGGGCCGTGTTTATGGCGTTCAAGGACGTGCATGGGCAAAACCTGACGGCGGTCATATCGACCAACTGAAGAAGATTGTTGATGATCTAACTAACGGTATTGATGACCGCGGCGAGATCTTAAACTTCTACAACCCAGGTGAGTTCCACATGGGATGTTTGCGTCCGTGTATGTACAGCCATCACTTCTCACTACTTGGTGATACTCTGTACCTAAACAGCACTCAGCGCTCTTGCGATGTACCCCTAGGCCTGAACTTCAACATGGTTCAAGTGTATGTCTTCCTAGCTATCATAGCGCAAATCACGGGTAAGAAAGCTGGCGTGGCTTACCATAAGCTAGTAAATGCTCATATTTACGAAGATCAACTTGCACCTATGCGTGATATCCAGTTAAAGCGTGAGCCGTTAGCTGGCCCAACATTCCATATCAATCCTCAGATTAAGTCTCTAGAAGATTTGGAAACATGGGTAACGATGGATGACTTCTGGGTTGAAGGTTACGAATGCCACGAAGCGATTAAGTACCCATTCTCGGTTTAATCTCACTCGCTTTGTTTGATTGAAAGGCTGCCTCTGTGCAGCCTTTTTTGTATCTAAGTTACAGTGACGAGTAATCGAGATTCGAAGAGCAGAGAAATCATATGCTGTGTGATGCTTTATGTTACTCGTATACTCTCAACGCGCATTGGCTCTTTCTCTTCGATACTCGCTTACACGAATCCCGTATCTGCTCTTAAAAAGAAAAAGCCCGCAACCTAGGAGGTAGCGGGCTTTGCTATAAGCGATGTTTATTTTGCTATTAAGCGGTAAGAGCTAACACGCTACCAGGCAGTACAAGGAATACCGCAACAAGGTAACCAGCCACTACAGCTTTGTTCTTCACTGCCATGTCTGAAATCATGTCTGCCGCTTTAACTGGAAGTTCACGTAGGAACGGGATACCGAAGATGAATACCGTTGACATGATGTTGAACACCAAGTGTACTAGAGCAATTTGTAGTGCGAATACTGCGAACTCACCAGACACTGCTGTAGCTGCAAGTAGAGCCGTAATACATGTACCGATGTTTGCACCCAGAGTGAATGGGTAAACGTCACGTACTTTAAGAACACCTGAACCTACTAGTGGAACCATCAAGCTTGTTGTCGTAGAAGAAGACTGAACAAGGATAGTCACGATAGAGCCAGAAGCGATACCGTGGATTGGACCACGACCGATTGCGTTCTTTAGAATCTCACGAGCACGACCAACCATTAGGCTCTTCATCAGCTTACCCATTACAGTAATAGCTACGAATATAGTTGCGATACCTAGAGCGATAAGCATGATGCCGCCAACAGTGTCGCCAAACGTTGATAGTGGTTCTTTAATCGCACTTACAACAGGCTTAGTGATTGGCTTGATGAAGTTAAGACCACCCATGCTCATATCACCTGTTGCTAGCATCGGTGATACTAACCAGTGAGAAATTTTCTCTAGAATTCCAAACGCCATCTCTAGTGGTAGGAAGATAGCAACGGCTAATAGGTTAAAGAAGTCGTGGATTGTCGCACTTGCGAATGCACGTTTGAACTCTTCTTTACAACGAACGTGACCAAGGCTAACTAGCGTATTGGTTACCGTAGTACCAATGTTAGCACCCATGATCATAGGAATTGCTAGCTCAACAGGTAAACCACCTGCCACAAGGCCAACGATAATTGAAGTAACTGTACTTGATGATTGAATAAGCGCTGTTGCTACTAAACCAATCATTAAGCCTGCAACTGGGTGTGAAGCAAATTCGAAAAGAACCTTTGCTTGCTCGCCTGTTGCCCATTTGAAGCCTGTACCAACCATTGAAACTGAAAGTAATAGTAGGTAAAGCATGAATGCCAAGTTAGCCCAGCGTAGCCAACGAGTAGTGCTCGAGATAGGCGCTGCTGCAGTAGTAGCTTGGTTCATAATGTTTTCTCCATTGGACCGTTTAAGTCTGTGTTTGGTCTGTTTGTTTAATCTGAGCGTGATGTTAGAGGGGAAATATTTCAGTAATATTACATTTTGGTTTAGGTGCGACTTTTTTGTGATGATTTACTCTTTAAATATTCCAATTGCTAATGTGGTTGTTTTAAGTTGTTGTTTTAAATTGTTTTTTAATGGAAATTCTATAGGTGATATAGATCTTAAAAGTTAGAAAAAAATTGAAAATAATCGATGAAATATTACATTATGAAATCAGACACTTCGAAAAAATAAGTGGTAAATCTATGTTTGGTTAGGTTTTTTCGAGTTTGTTGAGTGGCGGTGTCATATTTGATATAAAAGGGTATCTACTCTTTTATTACGGCACATCTATGTCGCATCTCAACTACAACCATCTGTATTACTTCTGGATGGTTTGCAAGCAAGGCTCTGTTACTAAAGCTGCAGAAGCCCTATTCCTAACACCACAAACGGTAACGGGGCAGATAAAAGCCTTAGAAGAACGCATGGATGGCAAGTTGACCAAGCGTAATGGCCGAAGTGTTGAGCCTACAGAGCTTGGGCAACTGGTCTTTAAATATGCCGATCGTATGTTTGGCCTGAGTTACGAGATGCTGGACATCGTGAATTACAGCCAGCACTCCAATATTCTGTTTGATGTTGGCGTCGCGGATGCGCTCTCTAAAAGACTCGTCAGTAAGATACTGATGTCGACCATCCCTCCAGATAACAGCATTCACTTGCGCTGTTTTGAATCGACCCATGAAATGCTACTTGAGCAACTCTCTCAACATAAGCTCGATATGATTTTGTCTGACTGTCCGGTGGACTCTAGTCAAAGCCCGGGCCTGTTCAGTAAAAAGCTGGGTGAGAGTGGAATGAGCTTTTTTAGTTCAGGTCAGGTTGAAGGGGTTAATTTCCCTGCTGTATTGGAGCAAAGAAAGCTTTTGATCCCTGGCAGCCGAACCTCAATGGGTCGTAAAGTGCTGCAATGGTTTGATAGACAAGGGCTTAAGCCAGATATTTTAGGTGAGTTTGATGATGCCGCATTGATGAAGGCTTTTGCTCGTTACCATCATGACGTAATATTTTTAGCACCGACGATTTATATGTCTGAAGTGGAAGACGACACATCACTGCAACTATTAGGCGGTATTGAAGAGTTAAAAGAGGAGTACTACGTCATATTTGCTGAGAGGATGATCCAACATCCAGCAGTAAAAAACGTATGTGACGCAGATTTTAGCAAATTGTTCGAGTGAGATAGTTTGTTAATGAATTGATATCGATTATCATAACTCCGCAATATGCCGGAAATACTGATAGCCCGTAGTTGGCGTAAAGGTTGTAGGGAGCCAAACTATGAACTTAAAAGAGATGGAGAAGAACTCAGCACAAGCTGTGATTCTACTCAAAGCCATGGCTAACGAGCGTCGCTTACAGATTTTGTGCCTATTACATGGCACTGAACTGTCGGTTGGGGAGTTGTGTGGCAAGTTGGAACTGAGTCAGTCTGCTTTATCTCAACATCTTGCTTGGTTGAGAAGAGATGGTTTGGTCGAAACTCGCAAAGAAGCTCAAACTGTGTATTACACATTGAGTAGTGAAGAAGTAAAAGCGATGATTAACCTACTGCATGGTATTTATTGCAAGTAGCTTATTGCTGGTGGGAGGGGGATTTCTTATCAGCGATAGAATGACACAAGGAAGTGTTAGCATTTCACATTGAACGTTAGTGTTTACCTATCTACCTATCTACCTATCTATCTATCTATCTATCTACGTACCAATTTGCTTCTCTATTTATTTTTCTTATTGTTTGTTTTATCTATCTGCTTAAATTGTTTATCGGTCAGAAAAACGGCTGTTAGCACGTAAAATAAAAGCGTTACTCAAAATTTAGATATAAAAAAACCGGCCTAGGCCGGTTTTTTTCGTTTTGCGTTGTAATCAAATTTCTATTAAAGAGCTTTGATTGCAGCAGCGAAACGAGACTTATGACGTGCAGCTTTATTCTTATGAATAAGGCCTTTAGTCGCCATACGGTCAAGAAGTGGTGTAACTTCTACAAGAGCAGCAGTTGCAGCTTCTTTATCACCAGCTGCGATAGCTGCGATAGTCTTTTTCATGTAAGTGCGCATCATAGAACGACGGCTAGCATTGTGCTGGCGACGTTTCTCAGCTTGGATAGCGCGCTTCTTAGCAGATTTACTGTTTGCCAAGGGTCTAACTCCCAAAAACTTAGTTCGGTGACAATTTAAGGGCGAGGACTATCCCTCATTAGCGCTTAATTGTCAAATGATTTGTGCAAAAACCAATCGTAGCCAAACAAACTTTGGTATGGAAAGGTCATCGCGGTTAAGATGGCGGGGATTCTAACAGCATTTTTAGACCAATGCTAATAAATATGCTTCTTAGGACAGGATAGTATTTATCCTCGCTTGAAAGTAATCAACCAGTGTCAGAGGTTTCTGTGAGTAAACGACTATTAAAGTCAGGCCTGATTGTCAGCGCAATGACTTTTGTTTCCCGTGTATTGGGGCTAGTACGTGATGTAGTAGTAGCAAATTTGATGGGGGCAGGAGCGAGTGCCGACGTATTTTTCTTCGCTAATAAAATTCCTAATTTCTTACGTCGACTTTTTGCAGAAGGTGCGTTTTCTCAAGCGTTTGTTCCTGTATTAACGGAATATCACGCCGCAGGTGATAAAGATAAGACACGAGATTTAATTGCTAAGGTGTCGGGGACGCTCGGGGTTTTAGTTTCTATTGTCACCGTCATCGGGGTATTGGGCTCTGGCGTGATCACCGCGATGTTTGGTGCGGGTTGGTTTATCGACTGGCTAAATGATGGCCCATCAGCACCCAAATTTGAGCTAGCGAGCTTTATGCTCAAGATTACCTTTCCTTATTTATGGTTTATCACCTTCGTCGCTTTATCTGGTGCCATTCTTAATACATTAGGTAAATTTGCGGTCTCTTCTTTTACTCCTGTGTTCTTGAACGTGATGATCATAGGCGCTGCGTGGTTTATCTCACCTAATTTAGATCAACCAGAAATTGGTTTGGCGATTGGTGTGTTTCTTGGTGGCTTAGTCCAATTCCTTTTCCAAATGCCTTTCTTGATCAAAGCGGGTGTATTGGTTAAGCCGAAGTGGGGCTGGAGAGATCCAGGTGTGGTTAAGATCCGCACATTAATGATCCCTGCTTTGTTCGGTGTGTCGGTCAGCCAAATCAACTTATTGTTTGATACCTTTATTGCCAGCTTCCTCGCAACAGGCTCTATCAGTTGGTTGTACTACTCAGACCGACTGCTTGAATTTCCTCTCGGTTTATTCGGTATCGCGATTGCGACTGTGATTCTTCCTGCTTTGTCTCGTAAACACGTAGATGCTCAAGGGGAAGGGTTCGCGCATACCATGGATTGGGGCGTGCGCATGGTGTTGCTGCTTGGTATTCCTGCGATGTTAGGTCTTATCGTTTTAGCTAAACCCATGTTGATGGTGCTATTTATGCGTGGTGAGTTCTCTCCACACGATGTACAGCAAGCATCGATGTCATTGGTAGCTTACGCATCAGGCTTGCTTAATTTCATGCTGATTAAAGTTTTAGCTCCGGGCTATTACTCTCGCCAAGATACCAAAACACCGGTTAAGTACGGCATTATCGCTATGGTGACCAATATGGTGTTTAACGCGATCTTTGCTTATTTTTATGGCTATGTGGGTTTGGCGATTGCGACGGCACTGTCTGCCTTTGTGAATATGGCCTTGTTATATCGAGGATTGCACCTTGCGGGTGTGTATCAATTAACTAAGACAACCTTGTTGTTCAGTGCCAAATTAATTATCTCAGGTGTGGTGATGGTAGCGGCTATTTTATGGCAGCTGGATAATATGCAACATTGGCTTGAATGGAGCTTTAGCCAGAGAGCGCTGACATTAACTGGCTTGATTGGACTTGGTGGCTTTGTTTATATTGTTTCGGTACTGATTTTAGGTATCCGAGTAAAACATTTAAAAGCAGCGACAGATTAATACTGATTAGTATATAATCCGTCGGTTTCACACAATAAATGATGCAAATAACAGGTTTTAGCTGATCATAATGGAACTGATCCGAGGTATACACAATATTAAAGCGCAGCATCATGGCTGTGTATTAACCATAGGTAACTTCGATGGTGTTCATTTAGGACATCAAGAGGTTTTGAGTCAGGTTTCTAAACAAGCTGCAGCATTAGGGCTACCTTCTGTTGTTATGACGTTTGAACCGCAGCCTATGGAGCTGTTTGCCCGAGATAGAGCGCCAGCACGTTTAACTCGTTTACGAGACAAATACGTGCAACTGAGTAAGCTAGATATCAGTCGCTTATTGTGTGTTAATTTTAATCAGTATTTTGCAAGTTTATCCGCGGAAGCATTCATTAAGGATCTTTTGGTTGATAAGCTTGGTGTGAAGTTCTTGGTGGTTGGTGACGATTTTTGCTTTGGTAAAGGTCGTACCGGTAATTTCGCTATGCTCAAAGAGGCGGGCGAGAAGTACGGTTTTGAGGTGGTCAGCACCCAAAGCTATTGCTTAAACCAATTACGAGTAAGCAGTACTGAGATACGAAATGCATTAGCGGTCGATGACTTGGCTGCAAGTGCTACCATGTTAGGACGTGATTACAGTATTAGTGGTCGAGTGTCCCATGGTCGAAAACTAGGGAGAACTATCGGTTTCCCTACCGCTAACATTCCATTAAAGCGTTGTGTTTCTCCTGTATCGGGAGTGTATGTTGTTGAAGCATTGGATATCGACGGTGTTCCTGTCGGTGGCGTTGCTAATATTGGACAACGACCAACGGTTAATGGTGTAAGGCAGCAATTGGAAGTGCATTTTTTTGACTTTAAAGCCAATTTATATGGTAAACAGTTAGAAGTACGACTTTTGCACAAACTGCGCGACGAGATAAAATTTGAATCGTTCGACGCACTAAAGAATCAAATAGAATTGGATGCTGAAGCCGCAAGGGTGTGGCTGCTTCAGCTAAAGAATTAATCGGATGATTCCACCGATTAACATAATGTCTAACTTCGCCCAATATAACGGAATTAAGAATCGATGAGTGATTATAAAGATACCCTGAACTTACCAGAAACAGGGTTCCCAATGCGCGGCAATCTGGCAAATCGTGAGCCAGAAATGCTGAAGCGTTGGTACAAAGAAGATCTTTACGGCGAAATCCGTAAGGCAAAGAAAGGTAAAAAATCTTTCGTACTGCATGATGGCCCTCCATACGCGAACGGCGATATTCACATTGGCCACGCGCTGAATAAGATTCTTAAAGACATTATTATCAAATCTAAGACCCTTTCTGGTTTTGATGCACCGTACATCCCTGGTTGGGACTGTCACGGTCTTCCAATCGAGCTAATGGTTGAGAAGAAGAAAGGTAAGCCTGGTCAGAAGATTTCGGCGGCTGAATTCCGCGAAGAGTGTCGAAAGTACGCTGCGGGTCAAGTTGAAGGTCAGAAAGAGAGCTTCAAACGTCTTGGCATCATGGGCGAGTGGGACAAACCTTATCGCACTATGGATTTTGGCACAGAAGCGAACATCATTCGTTCTCTTGGCAAAATCGCAGACAAAGGTCACCTTCTTAAAGGTTTCAAACCCGTTCACTGGTGTACTGATTGTGGTTCTGCTCTGGCTGAAGCTGAAGTTGAATACAAAGATAAAGTTTCTCCATCTATCGATGTGAAATTTACAGCAGCTGACGAAGCGGCGCTTCTAGAGAAATTTACTCTAGCTGAAGGTCATGCGGGTCAAGGCGAAATTTCTATCGTTATCTGGACAACAACACCATGGACTCTGCCTGCTAACCGCGCAGTATGTCTACGTGATGATCTTGAATACGTGCTTATCCAAGTTGAAGCGAATGGCGACCAGCCTGCTCAACGTATCGTTGTTGCTTCTGAACTAGCAAAAGACGTAATGGATCGTGCAGGTATCGAGCACTTCCACAACCTTGGTTTTGCTACAGGTGCTGATCTTGAGCTTTCTCAGTTCAACCACCCGTTCTACGACTTTACTGTTCCTGCAGTTCTTGGCGATCACGTAACAACAGATTCAGGTACTGGTGTGGTTCACACTGCGCCTGGTCACGGTCAAGAAGATTTCGTGGTTGGTAAAAAGTACAACCTAGAAATCGCTAACCCAGTTGGTTCTAACGGCGTTTACCTGCCAGATACAGAGCTATTTGCTGGTCAGCACGTATTCAAAGCGAACGACTCTGTTTTAGAAGTTCTAAAAGAGAAAGGTGCACTTCTGCATCACCACGCTTACGAGCACAGCTACCCACACTGTTGGAGACACAAAACTCCAATCATCTTCCGCGCAACACCACAATGGTTCATCTCTATGGATCAAGCTGGCCTACGTGCTAAAGCACTAGAGTCAATCAAGAGTGTTGAGTGGTTGCCTGAATGGGGTCAAAGCCGTATCGAAGGCATGGTTGAAGGTCGTCCTGAGTGGTGTATCTCTCGTCAACGTACTTGGGGTGTGCCAATTGCTTTGTTTGTTCATAAAGAAACAGCAGAACTTCACCCAGAAAGCCCAGCGCTTATTGAAAAAGTTGCGAAGCTAGTTGAAGAGAAAGGCATTCAAGCTTGGTGGGATGTAGACGCTGCTGAACTTATGGGCGCAGAAGACGCTGATAAGTACGAAAAAGTAATGGATACGTTAGACGTATGGTTCGACTCAGGTGTTACGCACTTCTCTGTTGTTGATTCTCGTGAAGAGTACAACTTCCCGAACGAAGAGCGCACTCACAGTGCTGATCTTTACCTTGAAGGTTCAGACCAACACCGTGGTTGGTTCCAGTCTTCTCTAATTTCATCTATCGCGATGAAAGACGAAGCACCGTACAAGCAAGTACTAACGCACGGTTTCGTAGTGGATGGTAACGGCCGTAAGATGTCTAAATCTATCGGTAACGTTGTTGCTCCTAAAGACGTAACCAACAAGCTAGGTGCAGATATCCTGCGTCTATGGGTTGCTTCTACAGACTACACGGGTGAAGTTGCGGTTTCTGATGAAATCCTGAAGCGTTCAGCGGATGCTTACCGTCGTATTCGTAACACGGCTCGTTTCTTCCTAGCGAACTTGAACGGTTTCAACCCTGAAACTGACCTAGTTCCTGCTGAAGAGATGGTTGCACTTGATCGCTGGGCTGTTGGCCGTGCTCAAGCTGCACAAGAAGAGATTGTTAAAGCATACGGCGAGTACAACACTCACGGTGTGACTCAACGTCTAATGCAGTTCTGTTCTATCGAAATGGGTTCTTTCTACCTAGACGTAATCAAAGACCGTCAGTACACAGCGAAGCAGGGCAGCCATGCTCAACGTAGCTGTCAAACGGCGCTTTACTACATCGTAGAAGCTCTAGTTCGTTGGATGGCACCTATCATGTCGTTCACTGCAGATGAAATTTGGAACGAAATGCCAAGCTCTTTACCAACTGGAGAGCAGCGCGACACGTTCGTATTCACAGGTGAGTGGTTCGAAGGTCTATTTGGTCTTGCAGAAGGCGAAGAGCTAAGCAACGAATTCTGGACTGAAATCCAGTCTGTTCGTGGCGCAGTGAACAAGCTTCTTGAAGATGCTCGTAAAGAGAAAACGATCGGTGGTGCACTGCAAGCTGAAGTTACTCTATACGCTGACGATGCACTAGCGGCTAAAATCAACAAGCTAGAAGATGAGCTACGTTTCGTACTTATCACCTCTGCAGCTGTTGTTAAGCCACTGAGCGAGAAGTCTGATGCAGCGCAAGCGACAGACGTTGCTGGTCTATTCGTTGAAGTTGCGGCTACTGAAGCTGAGAAGTGTGACCGTTGCTGGCACCACACTCCAGATGTAGGCACTATCGAAGGTCACGAGAAAGTTTGTGGTCGTTGTGTGTCGAACATCGACGGTGAAGGCGAAGTGCGTAAGTTCGCATAACGACTCAGAGAAAGACTGAACTTTTTGTAAAAATCATAGCCCCAGTATCAACTGGGGTTATTTTTAGTTATAGGAAATGTGTTTAACCAAGTTGGTAATCAAGGTCACGTAAGGTGACTAACAATGAATACCAACTTCGTAAATACTAGGAATAGAAATGAGTGAAGTTTTGTTAAAACAATCTGGTGTACGTTGGTTATGGCTGGCTCTATTGGTCTTCTTGGCTGATATCGGCATTAAACTCTTTGTCATGGACAATATGGGTTATGGTTGGGCAAACCGTATTGAGGTGCTGCCGTTCTTTAACTTTTTGTATGTTCACAACTACGGTGCAGCATTTAGCTTCTTGAGCGACCAAAGTGGTTGGCAGCGTTGGTTATTTACGGGTATCGCATTTGCGGTAACAGGTATGCTGACGTACTGGATGAGCAAACTACCAGCAACAGAGAAGTGGAATAACATTGCTTATGCGATCATCATTGGTGGTGCAGTAGGTAATGTGTTTGACCGAGTCGTACATGGCTTTGTTGTCGATTACTTAGACTTCTACTGGGGCACTTACCACTGGCCTGCATTTAACTTAGCGGATATGGGAATCTGTATCGGTGCTGCGATGATCATCTTAGATGGTTTCCGTAAGAAAGACGAAAGCAAATAGCTTGCTTCAAAGTCAGTCTATGACTCACAGAATAGAATAGCCCTAAGCGCTGTCGGTTGATTCCGACGGCGCTTTTTTTTATGCTTCAGTCAACAAGGAAGCAAAGCACAGCGCATCCTCAAATAATAAAGAAGTCTAAGGAAAGTAACGTGGCAGCAATTAAAAATGATTCAGCAGTAACTCTACATTTTACGATTAAAATGAAGGATGGTTCAGTTGCCGATAGTACGGAGAACATGGGCAAACCAGCGAAGTTCGTCATGGGTGATGGCAGCCTAAGTGAGAACTTTGAAGCGTGCTTACTTGGACTTGAAGCCGGCACTGAAAAGTCTATCGAACTGAAGGCGGAAGACGCGTTTGGTATGCCAAACCCAGATCATATTCACTATATGGATCGTGCTAAGTTTGTTGGCGACTCTGAAGTTGAAGTGGGCACTATCATGGCATTTTCAGGTCCTGACGGTATGGAAATTCCAGGTATTATTACTGAGATCGCAGGTGATTCAGTGACGGTTGATTTTAATCACCCACTCGCTGGTCAAGACGTTACCTTTGACGTCAATATCTTAACGGTAGAATAACTCTCTTAACGTTAGAATAGCTGTCTTCACGCTAGAATAAGATAGCCTTACAGCTGTGATCTCACCCAGAGCTTCACTGTCTAGACGCTTCACTGTAGAATGCGAACCTCGCTGACGGCGAACTCTATAGAAGCAACCTTAGTACCGCGGTAAATGATGAGCAATGAAATGAAAATAATGTTAGCTAACCCTCGTGGCTTTTGTGCCGGTGTCGATCGTGCGATCAGCATCGTAGAGCGTGCACTCGAAATGTATCAGCCACCGATCTATGTTCGCCATGAAGTGGTACACAACCGCTTTGTTGTTGAGGGGCTCAAGCAGCGTGGTGCTATTTTTGTCGAAGAACTGAGTGAGGTGCCAGACGACAACATCGTGATCTTTTCGGCTCACGGTGTTTCTCAAGCGGTTCGTAAAGAAGCGAAAGAGCGTGAGTTAACGGTATTTGATGCAACGTGTCCTTTGGTGACTAAAGTTCATATGGAGGTTGCTCGTGCGAGCCGCAAGCATATGGAAGTGGTACTGATTGGTCACGCAGGTCACCCTGAGGTTGAAGGGACTATGGGTCAGTACGCTAGCCAAGCCGGTGGTATGTACTTGGTTGAAAGGCCAGAAGACGTACAGAACCTAGTGGTGAATGATCCAACTAACCTACACTACGTGAGCCAAACTACACTGTCTGTTGATGAGACGGCAGATGTGATTGAAGAGCTACGCCGTGTGTTCCCTGAGATCCAAGGCCCACGTAAAGACGACATCTGCTACGCAACTCAAAACCGTCAAGACGCAGTGCGTGAGATGGCAAACGACGTCGACGTAGTGATTGTTGTTGGCTCTAAGAACTCATCGAATTCAACACGTTTGAAAGAGCTGGCTGAGAAGCTAGGCACACCTGGCTACCTAACTGATTGCCCTGAAGACATTCAGACTGAGTGGGTTGAAGGCAAGAAGAAAATCGGTGTAACCGCTGGTGCTTCTGCTCCTGAAGAGCTAGTTAACCAAATCTTAGATCGTATCCGCGAGCTAGGTGCTACCGATGTTGAAGAGATTCAAGGTCGTGAAGAGAACATGTTCTTCGAAGTACCAAAAGAGCTACAGATTAAACAAGTCGACTAATTTCTATCGATTCTTAAACAGTAAAAAGCCAACGTTGATGCGTTGGCTTTTTTGATCGTGCTTTGGAACAAGGCGTCTAATTCTAACGCGTTACTGGAGACCGAGTTGCTCTTTTAAAGTCTTTAAATAACGACGACTCACCGGGACTTCAAAGCCAGTCAGGGTAATGATCTCTGCTAATCCATTTTCTAGCAGTTTGATCTCTTGGATCGATTTTATGTTGATCAAATACTGTCGATGACAGCGGATCAAATCGGTCTTTTCTTCCAAGATCTTTAGTGTTAACTGTGAGGTTGCGGTTTGCGATGAGCTACGAACATGCACACCACTGATATCGGAATAGGCGCACTCTACCGTTTGGCTTGCCATGATCACAATGCGGTTATGACCAATACATGGGATTTGCTCTAAGTGACAGGGAGCAATCGCTGAGATGTTCTGTTCTGGTGCTTTCTGATTTTGTTTGATGACCTTATTCAGGCGACAAACGCTCTTGTTTAATCGACAAGGCTCGACTGGCTTAAGTAGGTAATCAAAAGCGTTATCTTCAAAGGCTTGAATCGCATATTGGTCGTAGGCGGTGACGAATACCACGTAGGGCATGGTATCTGGGTCAAGCATGCTTAACAGCTCAATCCCAGTAACCTGCGGCATTTGGATATCCAAATACACGACATCAGGCTTGAGTAGGTTGATCTGTTTCAGTCCTTCGATCGCGTTACTCGCTTGGCCTATGATTTCCACTTCTCCGGTTTCGGTCAGCAGCTCAATCAGCTCTTCGCGAGCAAAAAGCTCATCATCGATAACTAGTGCCTTTAACATCCTACAATCTTCATCTTGGTTCTATCCCTGCTTGGTTCACGCTTATCTTTTAAATGTCTGCTTCTAAATGTTTCAACTCGGAGCGATCCGTCTCCGAAAATACCATTATTTGAGTATAGGTATGATAAAGCTCATTCGAGTAAATTGCTGTGGTTGAGATTCTATTTTTAGTGCTGAATCTTGTCCAAAGAAATTAGTGAGTCGTTTATCAACAATTTCCATCCCTAATCCTACATGATCTTGAGATGGCTTCTGATAATTACCTGCATTGTCTTCAACGGTTAACTTGAACCCACCCTCGAAAGCCTCGCTAGAGATCTTTACTTTACCGCCTTCCAACATATTAGATATCCCATGTTTGATGGCGTTTTCTACCAGCGGTTGCAGGGTAAAGCTCGGCAATTGAGATTCATATAACTGCGGGTCGATATCCCATTCCACTTCTAGTCGATCGGTAAAGCGTGCTTTCTCTATGGTCAGGTAAGCGTTGACGTGTGCCAGTTCGTCTTTGAGCTTCACGGTGTTGATGTTCTGCTTTAGGTTGCTTCTAAAGAAGTGAGACAGGTGTTGAATCAACTCTCGAGCTTTATCTGGGTCACGACGTGTTACTGCGCTGATAGTATTAAGCGCATTGAACAAGAAGTGCGGGTTCACTTGAGCGTGCAGCAGTTTGATTTCTGCTTGTGTCAGTAGCGTTTGCTGCTGCTGGTAGTTGCTAAATAGGATCTGGCTCGATAATAGTTGAGCGATACCTTCACCCATCGACATATTGATAGTTGAGAATAGTTTCAGCTTTGGCTCATAGAGCTTGATGGTGCCGACCACTTCGTTACCCGCGCGCAATGGAATAATCAACGCAGAACCCAATTTACAATCCTGCGACAAGGAGCATTGGTATGGGTTCTCTTTGCCATCAAGGTAGATGATGTCGTTCTGTTCCATCGAAGTGAGCGTGCTTTGCGATGAAATCGGGGTGTTCGGAATATGGTGTTCATCACCAATACCAACGAACGCGAGGATTTTCTCTCGGTCGGTGATCGCTACCGCCCCTACGTTGGTCTCTTCATAAACGATACGTACGATTTTTTGTGCGTTATCGGAAGTGAAGCCACCATGCAAAATACCCACTGAACGCTCGGCGATGGTTAATGCGCGGCGTGAGAAAGTTGCCGAATACTTCTCGAAGATGGTTTTCCGATCTTGGATGATGCTCATGAACAGCGCCGCACCGACCGAGTTAGCAATGATCATTGGCGCGGCAATATCAGAAACCAGAGCATAGGACTGCTCGAATGGTTTCGCGACCGCTAACAGAATTAGCATCTGAATAATCTCTGCAAACAGGGTTACCGAGAAAACCACCAATGGATTAAACAGCTGGCTGGCTTTGTTTTTTCTCACTAGGTAAACGTGTAATAGGCCGCCAATCAAGCCTTCTGCTGTGGTTGAAATCGCGCAAGCTAGATCGGTGAATCCACCCAAAGAGTAACGATGGATACCGCCAGTAAAACCGACGGCAAAGCCAACGACAGGGCCGCCAAATAGACCACCCATTACCGCACCCATCGCACGCGTGTTGGCGATGGCATCATTGATCTGCAGTCCGAAATAGGTACCCATAATGCAGAACAGGGAAAACAGAACGTAGCAGCTGATCTTATGGCTTAAGCGAGATGAGATGCTCAACAAAGGGAGAATCAGTGGGGTTTTACTCAGCATGTAAGCAATCACTAAGTAGACGCAGGTTTGTTGCAGCAGAGAGAGAATGAGTTCCATATTTTCACCTATTGAGACGCTTGTTAAGTGTAAAGCTCATTGCTTGGTAACGGTAGCTTTGCTTGTGTTTTCGTAGGTTATATTCGCTTCCCAGAGTCGAAAGCACTAACGCCTGAAAACACTAAAGCCCATCACAGAGGACGGGCTTTAGTCTTAATTTCCACGAATCACTGGGTGATACGGGAGCAAGCGAAGTGTGTTTGGCTTGTTCTTTTGTCTCTCTATGAAGACGTGTCTCTTGTTCTCAAGAGTCTGAAAGAACTAGGCGGTTTTGGTGACGCCTTTTGCTTCTTTTTCTTCTTCATCAGCAAGGTCGATATCGCCTTTGCCTTTTGAAATTTTGATAACGTAAGCCGCAATTCCGAATGCACTCACCACGCCGATGATGGTTGAAAGCTGCATTGGTAGACCGAAGCCCAGTTGGCTGTTGTTCAGGATGAATGTGATACACACAGATGTCATGAACACAGCTGGAACCGTTGTTACCCAGTGCAGTTTATTGTGACGAAGTAGGTAAGCCGAAGCTGTCCATAGCATCATGACTGCTGTTGATTGGTTAGCAAAACCGAAGTAGCGCCAGATGATACCGAAATCAACTTGAGTCAGGATGCCACCGATAACGAACAGTGGTAACGCCATTAGTAGACGGTTACGCAGTGTTTTCTGTTCCATGTTGAAGTATTCAGCAAGGATAAGACGGCTTGAACGGAACGCTGTGTCACCAGAAGTGATTGGTAGGATAACCACGCCAAGGAAAGCAAGGATACCGCCAAATACACCCAGTAGACCAAATGAAGCGCTGTATACTACGTTACCTGGGCCGCCGTTTGCAATTGCGTCAGACAGAGACTCAACCGAACCGAAGAAAGACAGAGCAAGTGCACACCAGATTAGAGCGATGATGCCTTCACCAATCATTGCGCCGTAGAATACGAAGCGACCGTTCTTCTCGTTTTCCATACAACGCGCCATCAGAGGAGACTGAGTGGCGTGGAAGCCAGAGATAGCACCACATGCGATAGTGATGAAGAGAGCAGGCCAAAGTGGTAGGTCATTCGGGTTCATGTTGGTGAACATGTCGCTGATCTCAAAGCCCCCCATGATTTGGTGTTCGTCAGATAGACCAATCGCAGTGATTAGGCCAACAGACATAAAGATAAGCAGTGCACCGAACAGTGGGTAGAAGCGACCAATGATTTTATCGACAGGGACAATCGTTGCGATGATGTAGTAAGCAAAGATGATAACAACCATCGTAGTTGCAGACATCGCGAAATCAGTTTGGTCGTTCACTAGGTTAGTGATCATACCTGCTGGAGCAGATACGAATACCACACCAACAAGAAGCAGTAGAACAATGGCAAAGATGTTCATAAAGTGTTTTGCGCCATTGCCTAGGTAACGTCCAGTGATGGTTGGAACCGAAGCTCCGCCATTACGGATAGATAACATACCTGAGAAGTAGTCGTGTACTGCACCTGCGAAGATACAACCTAGAACGATCCAAAGCATTGCTGCTGGACCATAAAGGGCACCCATGATAGGGCCGAAGATTGGACCTACACCTGCGATGTTAAGCAGCTGAACTAGGTAAACCTTTGGTGTCGACATTGGAACGTAGTCCACGCCATCTTGCTTAGTGTGAGCTGGTGTTTGGCGTTTTTCATTGATACCGAAAATCTTCTCGATAAAGGTACCGTAAATAAAGTAGCCACCAATGAGTGCTGCGACACAGGTAAGAAACCACATCATAATTTGTTATCCCTGAATGTATTAATTAAGTCAGGGTGTATATTAAAGGAGTCGATGAGAAGAAACTTCCGCTACGAGAGTGAGTGGTCGAATAGCCAATTTAGCGGTGTTATAACTGATTTAGTGGTTTGTTCACTGTGCTGAGTGGCCGATATTTCTATCGAGAGGCCTATTAGCTCTATAGAGAGGTTGTTTGAGTTGGCTTAACGGCGACTATTGATTCTGAGTGGTCGGAATGAACCTAAAGTGGCGAACATTAGACAATAAGTGGACATCGATAGGCGTTCAGCGGAGAATCACCACAAAGGCAGCGCTTCGTCAGAAAGTGGTGAAGTAACAATATAAAGGATTGAAATGAAAAAAATAATCGTACTATTCGCCGTGGCATTTAGCCTTGCAGGATGCAGCGCCAATGTTCAAGATTTAGCAGCTGAAGGCAATTGGCAAGAGATTGGCTATCGTGATGGTATCAAAGGCCACACTCAGCGTTCGTATTCAGAGATGACTGAGCTTGGCGCAGTCGATCAAGCGAGTTACACAGAAGGTTACCACCTAGGTGTGACTGAATATTGTAATCCGAACCATGCTTATCAGATTGGTTTATCTGGTCAGGTGTATGAAGGCGTGTGTTCTGGTACGGAAGACGCTCAACGTTTCCGTATGGAATGGCAACGCGGCTGGGACGAGTTCTCAAACGACTATTAAGCCCAAGCTAGCCATAAAAAATTAAAACTAAAAAAAGACCAGTACCGCGTGTGTGCTGGTCTTTTTGTATGTCGTTGAAGTAGCTGTCTAAATGAGAAGCTACAAGCCAAATTAAGATTACTGATTATTCTCGACGGCTTTTCTCAAGAAGCCATTTTGCTTATCAAGCTGAGCCTTGGCTAACTCTAAATCTAGCCCTGTTAGAATCATCAAAATAGATAACTTCACATCGTAATCAGTCGCTTTAAGTGTCGACACCGCCAGTGCTTTATCGCACTCCGTTGCTTGGATAACGATACGAGCGGCGCGGGCAACCAACTTTTCATTGGTCGCTTTTACGTCGACCATAAGGTTTTGGTAGCTCTTACCAATGCGAATCATGCTGGCAGTGGTCAGCATATTAAGCACCAGCTTTTGTGCTGTACCTGATTTGAGTCGTGTTGAACCAGTCAATGCTTCTGGGCCAACCACCGGGCTAATTGCGATTTGAGCGATTTCAGCAATTGGAGAGTCAGGGTTACAAGATAATGCAACCGTTACTGCGCCAAGCTGATTGGCATAGTTGAGTGCACCAATCACGTAAGGTGTGCGACCGCTCGCAGCAATACCTACCACGACATCATTTTCTGAAAACTGAATCGCTTTCAGATCTTCAATGCCGAGAGTTAGCGAGTCTTCTGCACCTTCTTTGGCTTTTAAAATCGCCTCTGGTCCGCCTGCAATTAAGCCGATAACCATTTTGTCCGAAACACCGAAAGTCGGTGGGCATTCTGAGGCGTCTAACACACCTAATCGACCACTGGTGCCTGCGCCCATATAAATCAGTCGACCACCGTTTTGAAAGACATGAGCAATTTTATCGACCGCTTTCGCGATCTGTGGCAGTTCCGCTTCAATCGCCAGCGGGACTTGCTTGTCTTGTTGGTTAATCTTTTCAACCACTTCGAGAGAGGTGAGTAGATCAATATCCATAGTGTCAGGGTTTCTCCCCTCCGAAACGAGGTGCGAGAGCGCTGATATGAGAGCGTCGTTACTCATAATGATCCTTAAATGGTGATTCTAAAATGATGGTTCTAAAGTTGTTTAGTCAGCACGATAGAGAACGCCTAGAGAGGCCGCTCTGCTTGCGCCAGTCACTTCTGGTAAATTGCTTGGCAGTTGATGAATATGACGTTGAGCAAGCCACGCAAAAGCCATCGCTTCCATGTAATCGGCGTCCACGCCTTTACTGGTGGTTGAGTCAACCTCCCAACTTGGAAGCAGTTCAGACAGCCTCTTCATCAACAATGGATTTCGTGTACCACCGCCACACACATACAGTGCAGGCTGGTCACCCAAGCGATAAGTCTCCACTTCATTGGCTATCGTCAATGTGGTGTATTCGCAAAGTGTGCGCTGAACATCTTCTGCTGCAAGATCTTTAAATTCTGTTAATTGTTGCTCTAGCCACGGTAGATTAAACAGTTCTCTACCAGTACTTTTCGGTGGTATTTGAGATAGATAAGATTCATTTAACAACTGTTCGAGAAAGGCTTGATTGAGCTGACCTTTAAGCGCAAATTGGGCATCACGGTCAAACTTATCGCCCGTGTGTTTATCAACCCAAGCGTCCATCAACATATTGCCCGGGCCAGTATCATAACCAAGTGTTGGCTGATTAGGGCGCAGCACTGAAATATTCGAGATACCACCAATATTCAACACCACAACTGAGCTGTCTTGTGGCTGGAAAATAGTATGGTGGAAGGCAGGGACTAATGGTGCACCTTGTCCGCCTAATGCCATGTCTTTACGCCTGAAATCGGCAACCGTTTGAATCTGTGTTTTAGCGGCAATGATGTTGGCATCACCCAACTGCATGGTAAATGGAGATTCGCCGCTTGGCTGGTGGAATACCGTTTGACCATGATTACCAATCGCAGTCACAGAAGATGCAGGTGTACCTGACTTTTCGAGAAGTTGCAAAACCGCATCGCCAAACAGATGGCCAAGCTGGTGGTCGAGTTCTCCAATGGCAATTAAATCGGTTTTCTGACCAATACAAACTTCAAGCAGACGCACTTTGAGGTCGTCAGGCATTGGGAACTCATCATGAGCAAGCAATGTGATGCGCGTATCTTCAATCGACACTAAGGCCGTATCAACACCGTCCATACTCGTCCCTGACATCACACCGATATACAGTTCTTTATGATCCATTCCTAAGCTCTTGCACCGCATTCTTAAAGTCTTCCACAGATTGGTTTAAAAACATTGTAAAGCAAATTTAAAGAGAATAACCTCGGGAAGTTTATGAAATTAGGTTTAATAAGGGATAAATATGGGACCGTTGTGGGTTGATGTTGCAGGCTACGAACTGACTGCGGAAGACAAAGAAATTTTAGAGCACCCAACTGTTGGTGGTCTCATCTTATTTGCTCGAAACTACCACGATAGCAAACAGTTATCGGCGTTAAACAAAGAAATTCGTAAGGTAGCGAAACGTCCTATTTTGATTGGTGTTGACCAAGAAGGTGGTCGAGTTCAGCGCTTCCGCGATGGCTTTTCAATTATCCCAGCTGCTCAAGAATTCGCGACTAAGAATAACGGTGAACATTTAGCAGAACAGGCTGGCTGGCTGATGGCGGCAGAATTGATTGCCCACGATATCGATCTGAGCTTTGCGCCAGTATTAGACAAAGGCCATGACTGTAAAGCGATTGGTAGCCGAGCGTTTGGCGAAGATATTGATACTATTGTTCGTCATAGCAGCGCTTTCATCAAAGGCATGAAGTCGGTTGGCATGGCGACGACAGGCAAGCACTTCCCTGGACACGGTGGCGTGATTGCTGACTCACACTTAGAGACGCCATATGACCCTAGAGACGACATCTTTGAAACAGACATGGCAATCTTCAAGGCGCAAATTGAAGCTGGAATATTGGATGCCATGATGCCAGCTCACGTGGTTTTCTCTCACTATGATGATCAACCTGCGAGCGGTTCACAGTATTGGCTGCAGAAAGTATTGAAGCAGCAGCTTGGGTTTAAAGGCTTGGTGTTCTCTGATGATTTAACGATGGAAGGCGCTGCCATAATGGGTGGACCAGCCGACAGAGCGAAAGCGGCCTTGAATGCAGGTTGTGACATGGTGTTGATGTGTAATAAACGAGATGCACAAATTGAAGCTCTGGATAACTTAGCGATTCAAGAGGTGCCTTTAGCCAACTCATTGCTTAAAAAACACAGCTTTGATTTGTCGACACTTCACTCGGATGCTAGGTGGAAAGGGACCTCAGAGACGATTAAGCGAATGCTAGGCAGTGAGTGATAAATAAACACATAATAATTTTAGATAAGGCGATATGATAAATATCGCCTTTTTTGTATGTGTGATCCATGGTTTAAACCTATTTATCTCTTAGAGTGAGCTAAATTCAATGTGTAATATAAAATTTACAGTTAATGTTTTTTATTGTTTACACTTGCAATCGTTTTTTTAGCTGTTATTGTGTTTTTAAAGATTGTTAGCCCAAATGGAAATGTTGGGTGTAAAAATAAATATACAGGTTGAGTTATGCAGAAAAGTGAATTAAGCAATGTCAATATCATCGACGAACAGGTACTGATTACTCCTGAGGAGTTAAAAGCAAAACTGCCTTTGAGTGATAATGCTCGTCGTTTCATTCAAGAGTCTCGTCAAACTATCGCAAACATCATTCATAAGAAAGATCATCGCATGCTTGTTGTATGTGGCCCATGTTCTATCCATGACATTGAAGCTGCGAAAGAGTACGCGAAACGCCTAAAAGCCTTATCTGAGCAACTTAGCGATCAACTGTATATTGTTATGCGTGTTTACTTTGAGAAACCTCGTACCACTGTCGGTTGGAAAGGTTTGATCAATGACCCACATCTAGACGGCACTTTCGATATTGAGCATGGTCTGCATGTTGGTCGTGAACTACTTGTTGAACTCGCTGAGATGGAAATCCCACTAGCGACTGAAGCATTAGACCCAATTAGCCCGCAATACCTAGCAGATACCTTCAGCTGGGCGGCTATTGGCGCTCGTACGACTGAATCTCAAACTCACCGTGAGATGGCAAGTGGTCTTTCAATGCCAATCGGTTTTAAAAACGGCACCGATGGCAACCTAGGCACTGCAATCAACGCAATGCAGGCGGCTTCTTCTAGCCACCGTTTCATGGGTATCAGCCGCGAAGGTCAGGTTGCACTACTAACAACGCAAGGTAACCCAAATGGTCACGTGATTTTACGTGGCGGTAAGCAGACGAACTACGATTCAGTATCGGTACACGAATGTGAGCAAGAGCTGGGTAAATCTGGTTTAGAGGCAGCGCTAATGGTCGACTGTAGCCACGCGAACTCTCGTAAAGATTTCCGTCGCCAACCTTTAGTTGCAGAAGATGTGATTCACCAAATTCGTGAGGGCAACAAGTCGATTATCGGCCTGATGATTGAAAGCCATATTAACGAAGGAAACCAATCTTCGGATATACCTCTCAATGAGATGAAATACGGCGTTTCTATTACCGACGCGTGTATCAATTGGGATTCAACTGAGGCACTATTAAAACATGCACATACGGAATTAGTCCCGTTCTTAGAGAACCGCTTGAAAGGTTAGTCAGAGTTTAAATTTAAGTGCCTCATCTAATGAGGCATTTTAATATTCTGTTGCTAGCGAACCTGCATGATTGTGGGCTTATAGATTGGCACGGGCTTATAGATTAGTAAGGAATAAAATGGCCGTTGAACTGAACGAATTACGCGACCAAATCGATGCTGTCGATAAACAAATGTTGGATTTACTGGCTCAACGCCTTGCTCTAGTAGAGAAAGTAGGCGAAGTAAAAAGTGAACATGGTTTACCTATTTATGTACCAGAGCGTGAAGCTGCGATGCTGGCATCTCGTCGTCAAGAAGCTGAGAAAATAGGGGTTCCACCACAGTTAATCGAAGATATTTTGCGTCGTACTATGCGTGAGTCTTATGCCAGCGAGAAAGATTCTGGCTTTAAGTGTCTTAACCCAGAGTTACGTTCAGTGGTTATCGTTGGTGGTAATGGTCAACTTGGTGGCTTGTTTGGTCGTATGTTCAAACTGTCTGGCTACGAAGTAAAAATCCTTGGCAGCCAAGATTGGGATAAGGCCGACGAAATCTTAGATAATGCTGGGCTTGTGGTTGTTACGGTTCCAATTCACCTAACGGAAGGTGTGATTGCGAAGCTAGGTAATCTACCAAGCGATTGTATTCTATGTGATTTGACGTCAATTAAATCTAAACCTCTACAAGCAATGATGAACATGCATCAAGGCCCAGTAGTTGGATTGCACCCAATGTTTGGTCCTGATGTTCCTAGCCTTGCTAAGCAGGTGATTGTTTACAGTGATGGTCGTGGTTCTGAAAGTTACCAATGGCTACTGAATCAATTTGGTATTTGGGGCGCGAGCCTTTGCCAGATGGATGCAGCTGAACACGATCACGGCATGACCTTGATTCAAGCACTTCGTCACTTCACCTCTTTTGCTTACGGCTTGCACCTGAGTAAAGAGAACCCGAACATTGATCAACTTCTGAAACTAAGCTCGCCAATCTACCGACTTGAGATTGCGATGGTTGGTCGTCTGTTTGCTCAAGACCCGAACTTGTACGGCGATATCATTCTTTCTTCGGATGAGAATATTGAGATGATTCGACGCTTCCATAGCTGTTTCGGAGAAGCGTTAGAAATTCTAGATGGCAAAGATAAGGCTAAGTTTGTTGAGAGCTTCAACCAAGTGAGTAATTGGTTTGGTGACTACTCACAACAATTCTTGCAAGAGAGCCAAAGTCTTCTAAAACAAGCACATGACTCGATTCATCGTGGTTAATACTGATTTGAAATCATAAAAAAGAGCGACCATCTGGTCGCTCTTTTTGTTTGTGCTGAACGCTATGAAAGCATTTTGCCTACAGTAGACTAAAAGCAATTAGATCATCATAGGCCAAATCAACAGGTCTTAGCTATTAACAACTAGTTAGCCATTAACAACTAGTTAGTCGTGATAGGTTTTTTGCTATCTTCACTCGATACGGTGTCGATGGTCGAGCTAATGTAAGGCACGTTAGTCAGGTTGATCTGCAAGCGAACCACATTATCAATCAGCTGAACTAGTGGGCCCCACTTAACCTTTTTCTCTTTCTCGAACACGTAGTTGAAGTTTTCCGGTGTCCAATCCATCAAGTATTGAGGGTTCAATGAACGACCAAGGAAGCGTACTTCATAATGCAAGTGTGGGCCGGTTGAGTTACCTGAGTTACCACAGCTCGCAATCACATCGCCTTTACTCACAAACTGACCGCTACGTACCTTGAACTTCTGTAGGTGCGCATAAGAACTCATGAAACCAAACGAGTGACGCATAGTAATAAAGTTGCCGAAGCCTTTTTTACTTGGGCGTACCGTTTCAATGACTCCATCTGCGGGCGCGACAATATCTTCACCACGCTTACACGTTAGATCGATACCAGTATGTACATGGCGTTTCCCTGAAATAGGGTTAGTGCGGCTACCATAAGAAGAAGATATACGTTGATAAGCCATCGGACTGTCGTTTGGAATCAAGCGGAACATTGTGGCTCTTACTGCTGAATCGACTGCAGCCGCATCAATGCGATCTTCTAAAGAAATATCATCGGTAAGCAGATCTTCATCAGCAAGACCCAGTACTGATTCCACATCGAATACACGCTTACCAAGTAGCTGAATCGTGCCTTCTTTCTCGGTCAGTGTTTGCGATAGCGAATGGTTGGTTTCTACTTGCTCAGCATAAAGAAATTCTGTTTGTTCTTTTTCAACAATCAGTGTTTCAATCAACTGTTGGGCATCACCCGCTTGCAGTGCGAGTTCTTGTTTACTCTCGAAGTGCATGTACGCCGCTCCGCCAATCAATAGCGGTACTGAAAAAATGGCAGTAGTGCAAATGAGCACGGCTTTACGGCCGAAGTAAAACGTCTGTTCCCCCTGACTGGAGGGAATAGTAATGGATAGTTTTTTAGACATGGTTCTGTATTAACTAAATGCTTCTAATAGAAAAAGGGTAATGGAGATGTCACTTACTACCTAAGTCGGTAAGGTGTTCAATCTCTCTATAAAGCAGTTCATCGTCGCCAACATTAAGCTCCACAAGTCGCTTAAGGTGGCTGATACTATCAATATCTAAATGCTCTATGCGTAAACGCATTGAGGTATTGATGGTAGAGACTATCGTTGCTTCTAACTGAATATTGATATCACTGTTTTCGAGCTTAAAGCTCACTTGAACAGGGACATCATGGCTAAGTTGTTTTGATTCATTGCATTGAATGAGTAAACCATGGAGTGATAAGTCTTGCACTGAGCCTGATATATTTACTTGTCCTTGTGAGATCTCAGTAGGGACTTGATAAATAACTCGTGAAAATTGACGTCTTTCAACCATAAGTAATCTCTCTATATCGATGCATTACACGTAAGCCAGATATATCAAAGGCCGCTATTATCGCGGCCTTTGTTCAAAATACAAGCTTATTTACTTAGCTATACGCTTGTACTTGATACGGTGCGGTTCTGCCGCTTGTGCGCCTAGAGTCTGCTTAAGCCACTCAGTGTACTCAGTATAGTTACCTTCGTAGAAGTTAACTTGACCTTCATCACGGTAGTCTAAGATATGGGTCGCAATACGGTCAAGGAACCAACGGTCATGCGAGATAACCATTGCACAGCCAGGGAATTCAAGCAGTGCTTCTTCAAGAGCACGTAGCGTTTCAACGTCAAGGTCGTTGGTAGGCTCATCGAGTAGCAGTACGTTACCGCCCGCTTTTAGCAGTTTCGCTAAGTGAACACGGTTACGCTCACCACCAGAAAGCTCACCGATGATCTTCTGTTGGTCGTTGCCTTTAAAGTTGAAACGAGAACAGTAAGCACGCGCAGGGATTTCGAAGTTGTTGATCTTAATGATATCAGCGCCTTCAGAGATCTCTTGGAATACTGTCTTAGTGTCGTCCATGCTGTCACGGAACTGATCAACAGAAGCAAGCTTAACAGTTTCACCTAGTACAACCGAACCTGAATCTGGCTGTTCTGCACCGCTTAGCATCTTGAATAGTGTTGATTTACCTGCACCGTTGGCACCAACGATACCGACGATAGCGCCCTTAGGCATGCTGAACGATAGGTCGTCGATAAGAACGCGATCACCAAACGATTTAGTCAGGTTGTTCACTTCAAGAACTTTATCACCTAGACGCTCACCTGGCGGGATGAACAGTTCGTTAGTTTCGTTACGCTTCTGGTATTGGCCAGTCGTCAGTTCTTCAAAACGAGCCATACGAGCTTTAGACTTAGCTTGACGGCCTTTAGGGTTTTGACGAACCCATTCAAGTTCTTTTTCGATTGTCTTTTGACGTGCGCTTTCGCCCGCTTTTTCTTGCTTAAGACGCTCGTCTTTTTGCTCTAGCCAAGACGTGTAGTTACCTTCCCATGGGATACCTTCACCACGGTCAAGTTCTAGAATCCAGCCAGCTGCGTTGTCTAGGAAGTAACGGTCGTGGGTAATCGCCACAACAGTACCACTGTAATCAACAAGGAAGTGCTCAAGCCATGCTACTGATTCTGCATCCAAGTGGTTGGTTGGTTCATCAAGAAGCAGCATGTCTGGCTTTTCAAGAAGTAGACGACAGATAGCAACACGACGACGCTCACCACCTGATAGGAATTCAATTTTCGCATCCCACTCTGGAAGACGAAGTGCATCAGCAGCACGCTCTAGAGCTGTCTCTAAGTTGTGACCGTCTTTTGCTTGAATCAGTGCTTCTAGTTCGCCTTGCTCTTTAGCAAGTGCATCGAAATCTGCATCTGGTTCTGCGTAAGCTGCGTAAACTGCATCGATACGCTTAAGTGCGTCAGCAACGTCAGAAACCGCTTCTTCTACGATTTCACGAACCGTTTTTGATTCGTCTAGTACAGGTTCTTGCGGTAGGTAACCTACTTTAAGGCCTTGTTGTGCACGTGCTTCACCATCAATATCAGTATCAATACCAGCCATGATACGTAGTAGGGTAGATTTACCTGAACCATTTAGACCCAAAACACCGATTTTAGCGCCAGGAAAAAAGCTAAGAGAAATGTCTTTAAGAATTTGACGCTTAGGTGGAACAGTTTTGCTCACCCGAGACATGGTATATACGTATTCAGCCATTGCCGATCGATCCTAATTATTGTTCAAAATTGTCTGCTATTTTATACCAATATCCTCAAAGATGTTACTCCTAGGGCAGAAAAGCCACTCTTGAACTAATCCTTACCTATTATTGTCACATTGGTCATTAAAACTATATTTAATGGGCTTCTGAGGCGAAGTGTTAAATATTAATAATATTTACACTCAAATCCTTTACATTTGATGTGATGTCGGGCGTAAATAGACTTCACGTATTCATACACGCACTAAGGAAAGAGCGAATGTTTTTCCGCATTGGTAATACGAAAATTGCTGTGGCTGCATCGGCAATTTTGTCTTCGGTTTCACTGGCTCCGGTCGCTATGGCTAGCAATGCATCCGAGCTTGAAATGCAGCGTGACGTTTATGACAAAGCGCAAGAGGTTTTAGACAGCCGTGATCTAAAAGCTTACTCCGCGCTGCGTAACAAAATTCAAACATACCCTTTAACACCTTACACCGATTATCGGGCCTTTCTGATTGGCTTAGGTGATCGCACACCTGCTGAGGTCGATGCTTTCATTGAAGAGAACAAGGCATTGCCTTTCTCCAATCGAATGCGCGCACCTTATTTGGACTCATTGGCTTCTCAAAAACAGTGGAAGACGATCCTTGAGTTTCAAACCAAAGAGCCTGTCGGTGAAAAATACCAATGTATTTATTATCGAGCGCATTACGAGCAAGGTAACCAAGAGCTTGCCTTTAAAGGAGCTAAACAACTTTGGTTGAGTGGTAGTGGTGTTGATGACGCTTGTGACCCTTTATTTAAAAGCTGGGATCAAGCTGGGCTAAGAACTGATGAGCTGATTCTGGATAGAATGCTGCTAGCGTTCGAGGGCCGTAACGGTAAGTTAATGAGCTATCTGATTAAGCAATTGGATCATGATGAGTCAATTGCTCAAGCGAAGCAGATGAAGGCGTTGTACAACAAGCCTGAAAATGTACTCGCGTTTGCTAAAAAACATCCAGCGAATGAATTCTACCAAGCTCAAACCGAGTTTGCTTTCGAGAAGCTAGCAAGGAAATCATCAAGCAGTGCTCAAAAGGTGTTTGATGATGTCATCAAGGCTCAGAAGTTTTCGAAAGAGAAATCTCAAGAGCTCGCTGATTACCTAACGTTTCGTCTGATCAACACCGACTCTGAAGAGTTAATGGTGTGGCGCGACAAAATGCTCGCGAGTTCATCAAAGCAAGTTCTGCTGGAACGACGTGCTCGCTTAGCAATTCAACATGCCGATTGGACGGGTTTGAAAGAGTGGATAGCGCGCTTGGATGATAAACATCAGGCTTCGCTTCGTTGGCAATATTGGCAGGGCAGAGCTGAAATCGCGACGGGCGATACTGACAAAGGCAATAAGCGACTGTCAGATATCTTGGGTCAGCGTAATTTCTACAGTGTGGCTGCGGCTAAGCAGTTAGGTAAGCCAGTTCAATATCCAACATCGACACTTAAATACAATGCTGAAACAGTGAAGCCATTCGACACCTCTTTGGTGCGTATTGGTGAACTGATTGACCGAGACAAAATTGCGGCAGCGAAAAGTGAATGGCGCTGGTTACTGACCAATGCAGATAAAGAGCAAAAAGAGATGCTTGCCGCTTACGCTGCGACACAGCGTTGGAATCACTTTACCGTAACAGCGAGTATCTCTGCGAAGATGTGGGATAACATTGCGCTGCGCTTCCCTGTTGCTCATAAGTGGTGGTTTAACTTCTACGCTGAAAAGCACGATCTCGATCCAATCACTTTGATGTCTTTAGCAAGACAAGAGAGTGCGATGGATTCAGAAGCTCGCTCTCCAGTTGGCGCGCGTGGCATTATGCAAATTATGCCCAAGACGGCGCAATACACAGCGAACAAACATAAGATTAAGTATCAGGGCAGCGATGATCTTTATGATGTCGGCAAAAACATTGAGATTGGCAGTCACTACTTAGATGGTTTACTCGCTCAATATGATGACAACCGTATCTTTGCGTTTGCGGCTTATAATGCTGGACCTAGCCGTGTGAAACAGTGGCGTTCACGCAGCGATGAAAAGCTCGATGCCTTTGCATTTATCGAAATGATCCCATTCAAAGAGACACGTGGCTACGTTCAGAATATCTTGATGTTTGAGACCTACTATCGAGATATCTTGGGTGAGAAAGGGACGTTTTTAGCGCCCCATGAGGCAAAAACGAAATACTAAGCCTTCGGCATTTGGCCCGAAACTGAGTAAGAATAAAGGCAGTGAGTGCTAACCATTTCCACTTACTGCCTTTTTACATTGGATCGCATCAAGTGTTTCGGTATAAAGTGTTAAACGCTTTCAATCGTTAAGCGACTCTTTAAAGTCAGAATTTAAAAGTAAGTGTAGAGATATGGCATCACAACCTGAATATGATAATTGGCAACAACTGATGGACTTGGTAAAGACGGCTGTCGAAAAAGATCAGCACGAGCTGTTGTTGACTATGATGATGACACCAGACGAGCGAGATGCTCTGGTTGCTCGAATTAATATCTTCTGTGAGCTGATGAAAGGCGATATGTCTCAACGACAGGTGAGTCAAATGCTGGGCGTAGGCGTAGCGACGATAACCAGAGGCTCAAATGAGCTAAAGGCCAAATCTGAGCAAGAGAAAATCGTGATCGCCGACCTATTGCTAAAGTAATAATGGAATTAAGCTATCACGCGATAGTATGAATACGAATTCGATAAAAAACGCTAACTGGATGTTAGCGTTTTTTGTTTCTGAAGATTGTTCTTGGAATCTTTTGAAGTTTAAGGAAGCCTCAAATACTAAATAGGAAAGTGTTCAGGATTCACAAATGGGATCAGAGCCAAAATTAAAGCTTGATGATAGACCGAACTGCGTGACAATTGGTTATGTGTCAGTAGGCCAATGGCACCACCTTTCTGTTTGATATTGTCGGTACCAAACACTTCATCCATCACATCCCCTAACTCGTTTGCATGCTCTAGTTTCTCAAGCACGGCTGGTGGCAGCATCAGACTTGCTGAACGAGACTCGCCACGTTGGCCATTCGTTTCGATCACCATCCAGGCAAAGGTGACGTTTGTTTCTATTCCCGCTTCTAGACCAACATAGAAGTCTGCATCAGGCTGAGCTTGAGTTGCGTTGTGAACTCGATTCACGGCACCTTGATAGGTTTCATCATTGCTCATCGGTTGATCGGCGACACCACTAGGGACGCTGATGCCTTTGAAATCAAATTCAGTATCAGGAAAAGCAGATAAGAACGCACTTTTAACGGCGTTGATTTTAGCTGGGTTCAGCGATGCGATGATTACAGATTTCATGTGTCGGATTCTTTTTGTTGTCGATTAGATTGAGTTGATGTTGTCGGTACCAGTCACTCAATTCTTCTAGTGGCATGGGTTTACCAAAGTAATAGCCTTGCAGCATATCGCACTGTGCATCCTGTAACCACTGGTGCATGCCTTGAGTTTCAATCCCTTCGGCGGTGACCTTTTTCCCTTGAGCATGACACAACCCGATAACCGGTTTTACGATGTTCTGGTTATTGGTCTCAATCAAGGTATCCAAAAACGCTTTATCCAATTTAATTTTCTGAGTTGGATACTGCACCAGTTGAGTGATAGAGGTGTAACCGGAACCAAAGTCATCAATCGCCAGTCGATAACCCATGCATGACAGCTCATTCAGCAATGGGAAGCCTTCTGAGTTTGAGTAAAAGGTTTCAGTGATTTCAAAATCGATTAGGCTTGGTGGAATTCGATTTAACTCCGCGTGTTCTTTAATGAAACCCGCAAGGTGAGTGGTTTCAATGCCAGCAGAAGATAAGTTGATCGACAATTGAATCGAGTGATCAAATTGAGTCTGAAGTCGATGGAATGAAGCAAACGCATTCTGTATTACCCAGCGGTCAACATGTTCGAACAGCCCGGTTTGTTCGGCTATTGGAATGAACTCATCCGGTGGAACCAAACCAAGTTGCTTTGAATTCCAACGTAATAACACCTCAACGCCAATAACATCAGTCCCGGTAGAATCCATGTAGGGCATGTAAACGAGCCTGAATTCATCATCAAAATTCTTACCTCTAAGCGCACGTTCAATGTCTGCTTGGCGCTGAATGGCTTTGTCTAAATCCCGTGAATAGTCAGCAAATTGGTTTTTACCGGCACGCTTGGCTTGGTACATCGCAGTATCCGCGTTGGACAGTAGCTTCTCGATTGAGTTGCCATCATTAGGGTAGGTCGCAATACCAATACTGACCGTGATCGGAAAGCTGCCTGATTCGGTGACAAAACCTTTTTGCAGTGGAGTCAGTAAATCATTCGAGAATCGATGCGCGACATTTCCTCGGTGACTAGGAGCGTTAATGTAGACAACGAACTCGTCTCCAGAAAGTCGGGCTGGCATACAATGAGCGTCGAACTCCTCTTTATAGTGACGACAAATATCTGAAATACGCTGAGCAAAAGAGACCAGAATCGAGTCGCCGATTTGATGTCCGTATTTGTCGTTCACAAACTTGAAGTTGTCCAAGTCAAAATAGAGAACCCAGGTTTCGGTATTCGAACTCGGTTTTGGCAACGATTGCTGAACGAAGGTTTGAAACTGATGCCTATTGGCTATTTGGGTTAACTGATCATTTTCGGCCAAGAGCTTGGTCTGTTGGTAGGTGTTATCTAACTCTTGGTACATGTCATAAAAACGCTGTGATAGGCGGCCAAGCTCATCACGAGTGCCTAAGCGTTCGATGTTCTTACGTTGTTTTTTTTCGACTTGCTGTAGCTGTCGATCGAGCCGCGTTATTGGAGTAATCACAGTGCGAGACAGAAGCATGAGTAGAAGAGCGACAGTCACAAACGCAGACAGGGCAAACGACAAACTCAGCTTGTTCCAAATTGAATCGAGCTTGTTTTCCAGCAGGAATTGCGCCGGATCGACCGTGGCGTACAGTTCTGGTGCAAGCTTGACTGAGTGAGTAACATCATTTTCCAAAGAAACCGCTATGGATGTGAAGAACAAGCTGGTTTGGTAGTCGAACTCTATTTGTTTTCGCAGCGCATTAAATTTGTCGAGAGAGACAGAGACAACAACAAAGAACACATCGTCGGGTTGATTGCTTGCGGTTGGGAAAATCGCTTTTCTGTCTACCTTGTCATAGTGAACCAACATCCCTTCGCCTTGGGAGTTTTGAATATAGTTGGTACTCGATGTTGCTAAGGTGTCTTGATAGTGCAGGTCAACATACTCCAATATCTTACTGTCAATCTGAGTGCGTGAGTCATTGCTATTATCCGCGTAATAACGCAGTTTTCGATCACCATTAAGAAGCGCTAAACCTGTATAGCTTTCATCGTCATCTTGCAGGAAATGAATGGCTTCTCGAAGATTACTGACCAGTTCAAGATCGCGAGATAGATTTTGGTCAGTGAGAAAATAACGCTTCACCATATCACTCTGGGTCAAGGTGTAAGAGTAGCTATTGAGGAACGAACGAGATTGGCGAAAGTATCCGGCTAGTTTTTCCATGTTCAGTTGAAGTGCGTTGTCTTCGCGTTTGATGAAACTGCTTTTTTGCGTCGAATAAATAATATAGCTAGAAGCCGCGGTACTGATCAGTATCACAGGGGCTATCAGTAGTAAGATTTTAGTACTTAGCTTCATAGTTAATGACAACACTATTTATAAATTAAGCGCATAAGTTTATGTTACTTAATGCTTACTCGCTATTAATTATACGTAGTTCGATGATTTCCTGTGAAGGGGGTAAGGTTTTGTCTTTATTGATAAAAAAAGCCACTAATGAGTTTTTGTTAGAAAGGCTCAAGTAGTGGAGAGAGTAAGCGTGCCGAATGTGCGAAACAAGTGAATTGTGTTCCAGGCATGCTAGGGTGAGTTTTCTTAGCGAGAATAGTACTCGACTAGAGGGTGATTTAAGTATTTGGCCTGCTGTAGGCCAAATACTTATGTTAGCTAAAAGCTGATACTCACTTTCAGCTATGACAACTTAACTTGAGTCGCTTTGATGTTCTCACTTGGGTAGCAACCCAACACCTTAAGGTGGCGAGTAATGGCTGTTAGTTCCGTTATCGCTTGTTGCATATTATCTGAATCCAGATGCGCCTCTAAATCGACATAGAACATCTCTTCCCAAGGGTTACCCATGATAGGACGAGATTCTAGCTTAGTCATGTTGATGCCTAAGCGTTGCAGGATCAGTAGTGTTTCTACCAAAGAACCCGCCTCTTGAGATGTCGACATGATGAGCGTTGTTTTCGCTGGTATTTGAGTCGATACTTCAACAGGCTTACGCGCCACAACGATGAAACGAGTGTGGTTCTCTGTTTGGTTTGCAATATTGCTCTGGATTGGCTGTAGTCCATAAAGCTTACCGCTCGATGCATTACCAATAGCAGCTACGTCATTACCACCCAATTCTTTAACTTTTTTCATTGCATCAGCGGTGCTTGCGCAAGACTCAAGGTTGACACCCTTAAGGCGGCTCAAGAACTCACTGCATTGTTGATGAGGTTGTGGGTGCGAGTAGAGTGTTTTGATGTCTTCTAAACGGATATCACTTTTAGCAACAAGGCAGTGCTCAATCGGTTGAGAAAGTTCGCCAACAATGTATAGAGTCGTATGCTGTAACAGGTCGTAGACCTCGTTAATTGACCCTGAACTGGTGTTCTCAATCGGCAGGACACCGTAGTCGGCATGGCCAGACTCTACTGTTGATGCGACTTCTTTGAAGTGATTACAGTTCAGCTCAATCAATTCCATATTCTTGCGGCTGAAGTATTCGCGGCTCGCAAGGTGAGAATACGATCCCTTAGAACCTAAGAATGCAACGCGAGCCAATGGTTTACGGCTTTGCGGGTTCGCTAGGTTTTGTAAGTATGACTGTTGTAGTAAAACGGAATCTTCGATGATGGTGTGAAACAGCTTGGTAATGTACTGCGCATCAAGTTCGTATTTATCTTTGCCGTTGTTGATCAGCTTAACTAATAGTTGTTGTTCTCGTACTGCATCACGAACTGGTTTTGATGTCTCTACTTTGCTTTTAGCGACTTCGATACTTAGCTTGCGACGCTCTGAAAGTAACTTCAGGAGTTCGTCGTCTAAATCATTAAGACGAAGGCGGATATCATCCAGTGAAATTGAGCGGTCAGTCATAAATGTGTCCTTATAAAAAAGCCTCCCTAGTGTGGGAGGCTTCTTGTTCGTTTTTGACTTGTTTTTCTAAAACGACTTAGCCTCCGATTTACGGAAGAAAAAAGAAGTCAAAAATAAACAAAGATTGAGTGTGCATAAAAAGTGATTGTTTTATGAATGTTTAAACACAATAAGCAAGCGAGCTACGAGCGTCAAGCAAAAAAATAGCGCCCTGAGGCGCTATTTTTTAATCTGTTCTCTTTCCTTATTCTACTTCAGCTTCTAGCTCTTCGATTTCAGGCTTTTCAGCGCGGCGCGCTTCTGGTTTATGGCGTAGCTTGTTGAGTTGACGCTCTAGTTTTTGTTCTACTTCGTTGATCGCTACGTAGAGGTCGTCATGGATTGATGAAGCAACAAGTTGGCCTTTTGGTACGGTTAGTACCGCTTCAAATTTCTTCTTCTTGTTTGGTTCTTCGCTAAAGCTCGCTTGGCAGCCAATGATGTCTACTTGCCATTTATCTAGCTTTTTAAATTTGCTTTCTATGTGATCACGGATTGCAGAGGTAATGTCGATGTTTTTACCAGTGATGTTCATTTTCATAGAAGTTTTCCTCTGTTGTATCCCTCATGGGTTAACTTCAGATTACGACTTTTAGGAATAAAGAATGTGATCTAGATCTTGTTTTGGTTGGGTGGGATAAGCATTAAAATCAAATGTGATCTTACGCAAGTCTTAGTATCTTTTTGGCGAAAAATGCTTGTTATCCTTATGAAAAACGATAACTTGGAGGCAAGGCTTCGCTAAAAATTAAATCAGTTTTTAGGGGCGTCCTACAGCCTATGGAAAGTGCTTGATTGAAATTTACTCAATAGTGTTTTGTGATATAGGTCTTGTAATATAGGTCGCTACATAAGCTTCTTCAGAATTAGATAAACAAAAGCCGCATAAGTATTCTTATGCGGCTTTTGTGTTTTTTAGCTTTACCTAATACCTTTGGCTCCCCAGCTCTGGGATGGAGGCGATCCTAGTCGTTAGTGTTCAGTAATCTCGCTGTGCCGTCCTCTCGGATAGCATTGATAGCTTGTAATTGTTTATAGATTACGAAGTAACGATTGATGTTGGCAACATAGGTTACAGGTTCTTTACTCACGTATTTGCGAGTGATGATTTCTACGTTTTTAAACCAGATGTTTGGGTTGTAACCTTTCTGCTTGGCAATGCTCCTCATCTTTCTGATCTTAGCAGGACCAGCGTTGTAAGAAGCCAAGGTAAAGTAGATTTGATTGTCGGGTGATATTGCCGGGTCGTCAAAATACCGGTCTTTGATAAAGCGCATATACTTCACACCCGCATGGATGTTGTTATCCACCTTATGGATGTTCTTGATGTTGACGTTTTTATCTTTGGCGGTACTCGGTAATACCTGCATCACACCAATAGCCCCGCGATGAGAAATCCGGCTCTGATCCAGTCCTGATTCTTGGAAACCTTGAGCTGACATCATCAAAGGATCAAATTCATACTTGCTCGAATACTTTTCAAAGACATCTGAGAGTTTAGCCACTCGGTCTACTTTATTGGGGTTGAGTGCTCGGCCTAACCAGCGAGTATTGTCGATGTATTTCTGGTAGATGACATTCCCAAGCAGGGTGCCTGTTCGTGCGGTCTTGACGTATTTGTTTATCTCTTTCTTCAGTTGAGGGCTGTCTTTTCTTAAAGCCCAAGCAATACGACCATTTTCTCGTAAAGGTAAGTCGTTATGGACTTGAATGTTTTCCATTACATCGATCCAGAGCTTGGCTTTATGGTTATCCAGAATTGTGCCTTGTATATAACCTTGGTTAACCAGTTCTATCAGCTCGTAGTCTTGTAATGACTCCTCGATAAAGTGGACATGCAGTGGTGGTAAACCTAGCTCGTTAAGCTCCTTATTGACTCTTTGTACACTCTCGAAGTAACTCGAGCTTGCTCGTATCCACACCTCTTTGCCACTCAATTGCTTGATTTCGGTGATAGGTTCGGCCTTTTTCCCTGTGATAATGAGTTCTTTACCATCTTTAATCATCGGATCCGAAAAATCGATGGTTCGTAATCGTTTATCGGTGATCGTTAGGTTAGCGACAGCGACATCACCATAGCCAGACTCTAAAGAGGGAAGTAGATCATCTCGTTGCACGGGGATGACTTGAACATTGAGGTAGGGATGTTTCTTACGAAGGCTTTTCTCAAAGTGGTAGAGCATTTCTGCCACGATGCCTTTTGGCTTGCCATCCTCGATGTAATAGAAACCAAGATCGGCAGACACTAGCACTCTAACCGTTCCTTTGGTTTTGAGCTCATCCAAGTCACCCATGTAAGGCTTATTGCTTAATGGAGACAGTTCTAATGCGTAGGATAAGTGGCTAAATAGCGATATCCAGATAAATAATAACAACCTACTCACATCCACACTCCATGTTGATGTTTTGTTAAAAGTTATCTTTTGAAGATACCGTGTATTATGCGATCCATCAAGTTTGCGATATGTAGATGAAAAAAAGCGCGCTAGTAAATTAGCGCGCTTTTAGGATTGAGATGTAAGAGGTTTGATTAAGGTAGTGGGTTTAACTCAATCAACTTTTCTGTTCTTAACACAGCGTCATCTAGGCCGAGTTGTTGATAAGCTTTTAGCTGGATATCTAAAGACTTACGCGCAGCAATGGTGTCTGGGTAAGTTTTTTGCAGCTCTTGCGTTCTGTTGATCGCAGCAATCCAAGCTTCGCGGCGTAGGTAGAAATCAGCGGTTGCTAAGTCATACTCTGCTAGGCGGTTCTTAAGTGCGAACATGCGTTTTTGTGCATCTTCAGCATAAGGGCTACTAGGGAAACGTTCGAGTAGTCGCTTGAAGTCAGCAAACGCAAGTTTCACTGGTTCAGGATCTCGGTCACTACGGTCGATATTAAAAATATCGTGCATGAAGTTTCGGTCTTGCGCCATGTGCGTTAAGCCGCGCATGTAAAGAACCCAGTCTTGTTTCTCATGCGTTGGGTTCAAACGTAGGAAACGTGAAATGGTAGCGAGGCCAAGTGCCAAGTCATCATTTTTGTAGTAAGCGTAAATCAGATCGAGCTGTACTTGCTCAGAATAGGCGCCGAATGGGTAACGTGAGTCTAGGGCTTCTAGCTTTTCTATTGCTGAAAGCCAGCTACCGCTCTGCAGTGATTCTTGAGCGTCAGAGTAGAGAACCGATGGTGGTACATCTGGCACTATCTCTTCACTACTTGAACAACCAACCAAGAGTGATACGGCTAATAGACCCGATAAAGTAAGGTGTTTCATGTCAGGCGTCGATTCCTTGAATTAAATATTTCGTAAGCTTCCGTTACTTTCTAACCAGTAACAGATACAATGATGCAATTATTCTATTTTATCCATACTAATGGGTATTAGTCTCACGGTTTTTAAAAAAGTTCGATATGGCTCAGCAGATCACATTAACAGACACAGTAAAAAGCAGCCAGTTAGGTCAACGTTTAGACCAAGCTGTCGCTGAACTATTTACCGATTTTTCTCGCTCTCGCATTAAAGAGTGGCTTCTTGATGGCAAAATCCAAGTGGATGGCGAAGTTATTACAAAGCCGCGCGTTAAGGTTTTGGGCGGTGAAGAGATCATCTTGCAAGCTGAACTTGCAGATGAAGAGCGCTGGGAAGCACAAGATATTCCTCTAAACATTGTCTACGAAGATGATGACTTATTGGTTATCAATAAGCCTCGCGATCTGGTTGTACACCCAGGCGCAGGCACACCGGATGGAACCATACTAAACGCATTGCTTTTCCATTACCCACAGATTGCAGAAGTGCCTCGTGCAGGTATTGTGCACCGTCTTGATAAAGACACAACAGGTCTTATGGTTGTGGCTAAAACGGTTCCAGCTCAAACTCGTCTTGTGCGTGCTCTTGCTAAGCGTCGTATTACTCGTGAATATGAAGCAATTGCAATTGGCAAAATGACCGCTGGTGGTGTGGTAGAGAAAGGCATTAGCCGTCATGCAACTAAGCGTACCTTGATGGATGTAAATGAATTAGGAAAGCCAGCGGTAACTCACTACCGTGTTGCTGAGCACTTCCGCGAGCATACTCGTATTCGTCTACGCCTAGAAACGGGTCGTACTCACCAAATTCGTGTTCACATGTCATACCTTCAGCATCCGCTGCTAGGTGACGTTGCATACGGTGGTCGTGCTCGTATTCCAAAAGGTGCATCTGAAGAACTAACAACAATGATTCGTTCTTTTGATCGCCAAGCACTGCACGCCGTTATGCTTAAATTTGTTCACCCAATTACAGGTGAAGAAGTTGAGTTCCACGCTCCTGTGCCAAATGACATGGTCGTGATGGCTGAAGCGTTACGTGTTGATGCGCGCGAAAACTTGGAAGACGACATTTAATCATGTCGATGATCATCCCTAACTGGAATGCACCAAAAAACGTGAAAGCATTTGTTTCGACACGTTTTGATGGTTTTTCTACTGGTGCGTATCAAGGATTAAACCTAGGTACGCATGTTGGGGATGATGCTTCGCTTGTTGAAAACAACAGAGCCTGGCTCAAGCAACACGCTAATATGCCTGCCGCTCCGGTATGGCTACATCAAACTCACTCAACAGATGTCGTTACGGTTTTACACCCTACGGCAGATATTCTTGATGCTGACGGTGCATTTACCACAGCTAAAGATGTTGTTTGTTCTGCGATGACAGCCGATTGCTTACCTGTAATCCTTACTGATACCAAAGGCACTCAAGTTGCTGCAGTTCATGCTGGTTGGCGTGGTCTTGCTGGTGGCATTCTTGAAAATGCCGTCGCAAAGTTTTCAAACTTAGGTTCAGAGAATAAGATCATTGCTTGGCTTGGTCCTGCAATAGGCAAACAAGCTTTTGAAGTAGGCGATGATGTGTTGGAAGCTTTCGTTAGTTTTGACTCTCAAGCTAAGCTCGCATTTGAAGCCAAAGCTGAACCAGGCAAATGGCTAGCGAATATGTCTCAGCTTGCAACGCAACGACTGAACAAAGTTGGTGTAACTTCTGTGACAGACTCTAATCTATGTACCTTCGCTGATGCCGATGCGTTCTATTCTTATCGTCGTGATGGTATTACTGGACGCCAAGCTACTTTTATTTGGTTAGAGTAACCTTTAACTAGTGCAACCAGTCATCCAGCTCATTTATATTTTTATAACAGCTCTATTCTTCATTCTTATCCCTTGAAAATCCGCGTTACCGTATCCATCTTCTAACCATAAGATAAACATATCTAAGAGTAGGAAGGTTGGCATGCGTCTCGATCGATTCACTAGTAAATTCCAAATTGCGATATCTGATGCTCAGTCGCTCGCATTAGGTCGTGATCACCAATATATAGAGCCTGTGCACCTAATGGTGTCTTTGCTTAATCAAGATGGTAGTGCAATTCGTCCATTGCTCACCATGCTGAATATTGATGTGGTTCAATTGCGTTCAAAGCTAAGCGAAATATTAGACCGTGTACCGAAAGTAAGTGGTATCGGTGGTGATGTTCAACTGTCGAATGCAATGGGTACTTTGTTCAACCTATGTGACAAGGTCGCACAAAAGCGTCAAGACACATACATTTCTTCGGAAGTCTTCCTACTTGCCGCAATTGAAGATAAAGGCCCTTTAGGTAACCTGCTTAAAGAGCTAGGTCTTACTGAGCAAAAATTATCTCAAGCTATCGAGCAGGTTCGTGGCGGTCAAAAAGTTGATGACCCAAATGCCGAAGACCGACGCCAAGCGTTAGAGAAGTTCACCATCGATCTGACTGAAAGAGCGGAGCAAGGCAAGCTGGATCCGGTAATTGGCCGAGATGACGAAATCCGCCGTACTATCCAAGTACTTCAGCGTCGTACTAAGAACAACCCAGTCATTATCGGTGAACCTGGTGTTGGTAAGACAGCTATCGTTGAAGGTTTGGCTCAGCGCATTATTAACAATGAAGTGCCAGAAGGTTTAAGAGGCCGACGCGTACTTTCATTAGACATGGGTGCTTTGGTAGCTGGCGCTAAATATCGTGGTGAGTTTGAAGAGCGTTTGAAGTCAGTCCTCAATGAATTGTCTAAAGAAGAGGGCAATATCATTCTCTTCATCGATGAAATTCATACTATGGTCGGCGCTGGTAAAGGTGAAGGCTCTATGGATGCCGGTAACATGCTAAAACCAGCGTTGGCTCGTGGTGAACTCCACTGTGTTGGCGCAACGACTCTTGATGAATACCGTCAATACATAGAGAAAGATCCAGCGTTAGAGCGCCGCTTCCAAAAAGTGCTTGTCGATGAACCAACGGTTGAAGACACGGTGGCGATTCTTCGTGGTTTGAAAGAGCGCTATGAACTTCATCATCATGTAGAAATTACCGACCCAGCAATCGTGGCTGCAGCAACACTATCTCATCGATACGTTTCTGATCGTCAACTGCCGGATAAAGCGATTGATCTGATTGATGAAGCGGCTTCGAGTATCCGTATGCAGATCGACTCAAAACCTGAGTCGCTAGATAAGCTCGAGCGTAAAATCATTCAATTGAAGATCGAGCAGCAAGCTCTTACCAATGAAAATGATGAAGCCAGTGAAAAACGCCTTCGAACATTACAAGAAGAGCTTTCTGACAAAGAACGAGATTTCGCAGAGCTTGAAGAAGTGTGGAATGCAGAGAAAGCCGCGCTTTCTGGCACGCAACACATCAAGTCAGAGCTAGAACAAGCTCGTATGGATATGGATTTTGCGAGACGTGCTGGTGATCTTAACCGAATGTCTGAATTGCAATACGGTCGAATCCCAGAATTAGAGAAGCAGTTAGATCTTGCGACTCAAGCTGAAATGCAAGAAATGACGCTGCTGCGTAATAAGGTCACTGATGCAGAAATTGCAGACGTGCTATCGAAGCAAACAGGCATACCTGTTTCTAAAATGCTAGAAGCCGAGAAAGAGAAGCTTCTTAACATGGAAGGTGTTCTACATAAGCGAGTTATTGGCCAAGCGGAAGCAGTCGAAGTGGTATCGAATGCGATTCGTCGTAGCCGTGCAGGTTTATCTGATCCAAACAAGCCGATTGGATCTTTCTTATTCCTTGGTCCAACTGGCGTTGGTAAAACGGAGTTGTGTAAAACACTCGCGAACTTCATGTTTGATAGTGACGATGCAATGGTGCGTATCGACATGTCTGAGTTTATGGAGAAACACTCTGTTGCTCGTTTGGTTGGTGCTCCTCCGGGTTACGTTGGATATGAAGAAGGTGGTTACTTAACAGAAGCAGTGCGTCGCAAGCCTTATTCAGTGATTTTGCTAGATGAAGTAGAGAAAGCGCATCCTGATGTTTTCAATATCTTATTGCAGGTGCTTGATGATGGACGCTTAACTGATGGACAAGGTCGTACAGTCGATTTTAGAAACACGGTAGTGATCATGACATCCAACCTTGGCTCTTCGAGAATTCAAGAGAACTTCAATACGCTCGACTACCAAGGAATAAAGAATGAAGTGATGGAAGTGGTAGGTAAACATTTCCGTCCTGAGTTTTTGAACCGAGTTGATGAAAGCGTGGTGTTCCATCCATTGGGTCAAGAGCACATTCAGTCGATAGCCGCTATTCAGCTTGAGCACCTTAAGAAGAGAATGGAAGACAATGGTTATGAGCTTGAAGTTTCGGATAAAGCACTCAAGTTAATTTCTCAAGTTGGTTTTGATCCAGTATATGGTGCACGACCTTTGAAAAGAGCGATTCAACAAAGTGTCGAGAACCCGTTAGCGAAAGCGATACTGGCAGGAAAAATTAATCCAGATAAGAAAGTGCAGCTATTAGTAAACAACGACCGCATTATTGCTCACCAATAGTTGAAGTAAGAACGGTAGGTACGATTGGCCGAAATTAAGGCTTAATCGTACCTATTTTAAACGCTTTGTGTGAATAGTGTTCGAACGGTCGCCGGTGGCGGCTTTTTTTCGTTTTTAGCCTTGTACAAAGGATTATTCTCTCTATAATGCGCCTCCGTTGCCAAGGATAACCAAGCGGTTTGAACTGAGTAACAAGACGGTGATAAGCATTTAAGATGCTTTGAAAAATTAGCTGGAAAAAGTGTTTGACACTGGAATCTAATCCGCTAGAATGGCCGTCCACTTCGAGAGGCTCCTTACTAAAAGGAAGGCTCAACAAGTAAAGCTCTTTAACAATTTAAACCTATCAATCTGTGTGGGCACTCGTTGATGAATATCAAAACGTTTTATCGTTAGATAAAACAGATTCTTCGGAATCAAAATTGATTTCAATGAAC
>NZ_JBFRUJ010000056.1:0-40739 GCF_041474575.1 Vibrio sp. 10N.222.51.C5 | reverse complement strand
CGTATTTTAGGACGAGACATATCATTGTTTTCGCTGACTTTGGTAGTGCTGTTGTGTTTCGTTAATTCCCAGGTTGCTTTTGAAAACAGATCAGTCTTTTGATACGTCACTTTCTTGGTGCCTTTAACGCTTACTTTACACAGTAGCTGTTTATTTTCTAGGCGTAGGATATGTCGGTACACCAGTCGTCTCGCTGCTGCTTTATCTAACGTAGAACCAGCGAGAGCCAGATACCGATCCCTAAGTTCTAATACAGAGAAATCATCAAGTTGATCCTCAATGAGAATTTGATAGAGAAACGGAATTAGATGAATTGGCTTACTGGACATTTTGTTTACCGAAATTTCGAGTGGGATTTTAAATGCGGATTATAGTCCGTGGATTTATATGCCGCAAGTAAGGATAGTTTTCATTTTAACTTGGATTAAAAATGAAAGACTTAGCGGTTAAATTTGGCTCGAAATTACGTGAGGTACGCAAAGAAAAAGGCATCTCTCAAGATAAACTCGCGCTAATTGCTGACATAGACAGAAGTTACGTTGGCCGCATTGAACGTGGTGAAGTGAATATTACACTCGAAAAAGTGTATGGCTTGGCACAAGCCTTAGAATGTAATGTTGTTGAGTTGCTGCCAGCGCCTTAGGGTAAAAGTGTATTCATACCATTCAAGAACCATTGCGGTTGTCGTTAAGTATCTTGTATACGCTGTTTCTCGAAATGCCTAGCACACTAGAGATTTGTGTAATTTTTTGATGCTCAGAATGCATACTGATAACTTGTTGCTTTATTGCGTTCGAGATTGGTTTCCTACCTTTGTATTTTCCAGCGGCTTTTGCTGCCGCGATCCCTTCAAGTTGACGTTCTCTGCGAATGTTTAATTCAAACTCGGCAAAGACGGCCAACATATCGAGAAACGCTTTGCCGGATGCTGAATCTGTTGAGATAGGTTGTTCTAAAGCGGTCAGTAGGATTTGCTGATCGTTAAAGGTTTTGACCATCTGCTGCAAATCTAGAACAGACCTGGCGATGCGATCGATTCTTGTAATGACGAGAGTGTCTCCGGCTCTTAGGTATTCCATTAGATCCACCAAACCTTGACGTTTGATGTTTGACCCCGTTGAAGTATCAGAGAAGATTTTGATACAACCTGCTTCCGTGAGTTTCTGAATCTGGAGATCTAATGATTGCTCTGTAGTGGAAACTCGTGCGTAGCCGACCTTGCTCATTGAATTTGCTCATTTAGCATCTAGACTTATTGAACATAGTGTCATTTAAAGTGTTTATCCACTCTAAATGAACATTATTGAGAAGCAATGAGTTTGTTGAATTAGGGTATACCTTAAATGAAGGCTTGCAGCCGCATGATGTGGAAGCTACTCGTTTAGAAAAGAGGAGACGTCATGAATTTTCGAGATCCTGAGCTTATTCTTGTTAAGCGTTTTCGTGGCGGAAAGAAATCCTATTTTCAAGTGAATTCATTTGATACCGAATGCGTGTCATTACAGGATATAGAACATGGCGAATGCTTTTGCTTTAAACGAGCGCAGTTAGAAAGCCACATTAACAGCGGCCTTCTTATCGCAACGGTCAAAAATAATGTTCCTGACGTTTTATTCATCAATGCTGTTAAAAAGAAAACAAAACCTGTAGCCGTTGGCAAGAAAGCAGCGAATGAAATGGAGGTAGAGCGTCGATATTTCTATGTGCACAAAGTACTGGATTCGGATCTTCCTGCATTGTCAGCAAATCGGTTAACACCTTGGATTAGCAAGGTAGCAGCAGAAATCGAAGATGAATCCCCACCATCATATAAAACACTCACCCGATGGCTTAAAGCGTTTAATGAATCGGGATGGAAAAAAGCGTCGCTGCTCTCACGTCATCATAATAAAGGTAATCACTCCAATCGACTGCCCCCTGAAGTAGATCAATTACTATCTCAGGTTATCGTTGAGCATGCTAGGTCTTCAGTGAGAGTTAATATAGGCAAAGCACATCGAGATTTTATTGAGCGAATGGAACGGCTGAATGAGCGTCGATGCAACGAAGGGCTACCGATGCTTACTCCGAGCAGTTATGAAACTACGTTGCAGCGTTTCAGAAAGTGACCATCTGGTTGTTTATTTTTGTAGCCTTATAACGGGATGAACAATGAACTTTAGCGACCCTAATCTTATTCTTGTGAAGCGCTATCGAGGCGGCAAGTGTTCTCATTATCAGGTAAGTGATGTGAGCCGAACTGAAATTACCATCAAAGACATCGAGCATGGTGGGCACTTTTCCTTTGCAACACGCCAATTAGAATCCCATATACAAAAAGGCCTGTTGGTTGCTGTCATTAAAGATGCTCTCCCTGAAACGGTATTTGTTAACCCTGTAGGCAAAAAGGCTAAGTCCCAGAAAGCGAGCCGAGAGTTAGAATACGAAAAAACAATGGAAAGGCGCTATGCGTACGTAAGGGGAGTATTGGACTCTGATGTTCCGGCGTATACCGAAAAGCGACTGGTTCCGTGGCTTGCTACATTTTCTGAAACTATTGAGGATGCAAATCCACCAAGCTGGCGAACGTTAGCAGAGTGGGTCAGTGTGTACGTGAAATCAGGTTGGCAAAAGAAAGCCTTGAAACCTGCTCACGCGCGTAAGGGTAATCGAACACAATATTTGGATGATGAGGTTGAGAGGCTTTTATTGAAGGTTGTTAGGGACCACTCATTAAAACAAATCAGAGTGAACTATACGCAAGCGCATAATGATTTCTTGAAGCTTGTGGATGATCTCAATCGATCGAGAGTTAAGCAGGGTTTGAAACCAGTTAAAGCGAGCAGTTACCGCACAACGGTTAACCGGTTTCAACGGTAGTATAGTGATAGCCATATGTACTAATCTGATACCTATTTAAAATTAAATAAAATCAAAGGCTTAATTGGATTGGTATCCAGTGTGCTATAAATTTCTAACTTGTTGCAAGCATCACCTTAAAAAAGCCGCTCTTTATGAGCGGCTTTTTGCTATCTGATGCTTTCTAAAGTGAACACAGTTCGCAATTAGTTTAGTCCACACTGCATACCAAACTATTCGTAAATGCTGTATGAAAAATACTTACTTGCGATTTTTTGATGCTGACCATTGTCGATCAAGCGCTGGATACCGTCATCAATAAGATCTTTGAGTTCATTATCTTGTTTTCGTACCGCGACACCAATACCACGCCCGAACCATTTTTCTTCTGTAAATTTAGGACCCGTAAAGTGGTAGTCCTTACCTTGCTCCGTTTCAAGAAAGCCCGTATTGAGTCCCATAGAACCACCAAACACGCTATCTAGGCGCCCGTTGAGTAAATCGGTAAAGGCTTCGTCGAATGATCCATAACGCTTGATATCTACATTTGGGTAGATCTCGGAAAGGTATTTGTCACCAATGGTAGCGCGCTGAACTCCAATTGTTAGTTCATTTAAGCTGCCGTCATCCATATTGATTTCACGCCCTTTTTCCATGACAAAACGAGTGGGAACTTTAGCGTAAGGCATCGTGAAGTTAACTTTCTTTTCACGTTCTTCGGTAATTGTCATAGCCGCTATAATTGCATCGTTTTTACGGCTTAAAAGCGAAGGGATAATCCCGTCCCAGTCAGTTTTTGAGATGATACATTTTACTTCTAATTCGACACACAAGGCGTTGGCTAAATCGACTTCAAACCCCTCTAATTCACCATCTTGCGTTGTCCAGCTGAATGGTGGGTATGCTCCTTCCACCGTAAATCGGATTTGCTTCCAATCTTTTGCGTAAGTAAATACTGAGAAAACACTGACGAATACAACAAATATCCACTTCATTTTTATTTCCTTATAGTTTTAATGGATAAGTTGGTTAATCAAATGTTAAATAATATCAATGTTAATGCATATCATTGTGAGCAAAGGCATTAGATAACTTCTGGAACTCTTGCTTCCCAAACTAACTACACGACTTTTTCTTATCTAAATTTCTATTTATATCTTTCATAAACAGTAGCTTGCTGTACTTCTCGCAAGATCTTTAAGATACTCACCTTTGATTTATGTTGCATCTGAAACAAAAATCAATACAATGAGCGCATTATTTTGTTGTAGGTGAAACATTATGGCTAATAAAGCGTATCAATGGATGCTCTATCTAACACTTGGCACCAGTGCCTTGTTTGCTCTTTTCTTGGTGGCAAGTGACAACCTTGCGCCGTTCACAACTCAAGCTCAATTGCACATTCCAACCAGCCGTATTGCTGCAGAAGTGTCGGCGCCAGTGGTGGAGTTGGCTGTTAAGAATGGTCAGGATGTAAAAAAAGGGGAACTGCTAGTTCGCTTAGATCCAACTCGTTTTGAATTGGCGTTAATTCAGGCTGAAGCGGCTTTGGTTGAAGCAGAGCAAAGCTATGAAGCAAACAAGCAGCACTTGCATGGCGCGGAAGCGACGTTACGTCAGCGCCAACACGAAGCTCTGAATGCCGAGAGAAAATTGAAGCGTAACCAGCAATTGATTTCGAGAAAACTTGTTAGCCAAGAAACGCTAGACGATAGCCGATCGGACACGATTGTAAGACAGCAAGCCGTCGAAGCTGCGCAAGCCGATATTGAGCAGATAAAAGCTGAGCTTGAGAAAAGCAGCGACAACGGTGCTTTGGCTGTTGCTCGAACTCGCGTTGAACTGGCGCAATTGGATTTGGACAAAACGACAATCGTCGCGCCTGTTGATGGCGTAATCAGCAATCTCAACCTTAACTCAGGAACCTATGTTGGCGCTGGCAGCCCCGTTTTGTTTTTGGTTGATCGCCAGCATGCTTGGATTAACGCAGACTTCAACGAAAAGGGCAGTGCAAATCTGACTGCGGGAACAACCGTTCGTTTGGTGTTTGATGCAATGCCTGGTGAGGTGTTTGAGGGAAATATTCAAGGTCGTGAACTGGCTATCTATGATGCGAGCAGCGACAACAGCGGCCTCGCGAAAGTCGTGAATGATGATCGCTGGATTCGAGACCAACAAAAAGTGCGTACACAAGTAACGTTGCCGTCACTTGATCACTCATTGTTCTCAGGCTCTAAAGTGAGCGTGATGGTGGTGCCTGAAGCGACGTTTTGGGATGTGATCGGAAGTGCATGGATGGAAGTGCTAGCTCGCATTCGTTACCTAGTTTAACTGTGCTCTTCAATCATCGACTGACTGACTACCCACTGACGAAATAACGATTTACGACCTAAGAGGCAGATTATGAATAACGAAGTTCGAGGCCCGATTAACTGGTCTGAAGTAGCTTGGATCAGCGCTATCGTGTCTTTGGGTATGTTGGCTCAACTTTGGCTACAGCTAGGTGTTGCGGCGTACCTCGCTCTTTATCCGGTAATGGCGGCGACCAAGATTAACGACTACTCAGTGAGAGGTATGCTCAAAGCGTTTCTCCCTATCTTGGGTGTCGCTTGTGTGGCTCTGCTTGTCGATCAGTTATTTGCCTCACACCCGGCAGTGGTTTGGGGGATCAGTTTATGGGTATTTGATTTAGCAAGAAGGTGGGCCGACACGCCTGCCAAACTTGGGAAAATCTACATCCCATTGCTCAATTGGTTTTTGGTGATTGTGTTTGCACAACATGGCCCAATGCCGATGACGGACTGGGTTCGCGATATAGCAGTGAGCATGGTGACGACCATGGTTGTGGTGAGATTTGTGATGCTGTTCTTAAAGCCGCCCAAAGCGATGTCGCCGCTGCCAATGCAAAGTGTTCCTGTGACGTACCAGCAGCGAGTGATATATGTGGTCATGCTTGGAGTTGGTTTAGCATTTTTGATGATGGTCGATTTGATTGCCGCGACGTTCTGTATGATGCCTGTGATTATTGCGGCTGCGCAAAGTGAACGCATGAACTATCAAATGGTGGTGAAAAACTGTTTACAAGCCCACGTTGGTGGTTGTGCATTGGCGTTGGTCTTCGTAACCTTGTTAGCGGGGCAACACTCCTATAATTGGGTGTATATCATTGGACTAACAAGCTTGGTGACCATGATAGCAATTTGGATCAGCGGCAGTCGTGGTGGCGTGCGAGGTATGCATACTGAAGCGATGTTAGGAACTATGCTACCATTGCAACTCTATGTTTCAGCAACCGATCTTGGTTTGCAAGATACCTACTTTCGTGCAGAGTTAATGTCCATCGTGTTGGTATTATTAGTGGTCTGCCAAGGAATTATATATGGAAAATCAACCAGCATTATCCATCACCGGAATTGATGCACTCGACAGCAATCCTATGTTCTTAATGGGCTTTGCTTACAAACAGTTTCGAGCTCAAGTCACCGCTGAGATGGGCACCACTTCGGGCATTTCTCTAGAGATGTTTGGTGCGCTTCGAGTGTTAGATAAGCATGGCAAAATCACTCAGCAAGAGTTAACCAATTACTTGCTTCGAAATCGCTCTGTGACCAAGCGTTTGGTTGATAACGCGATTAAGCTGAACCTTATTGAGGCCAGCAAGAGTGAAACGAACAAAAAGGTAAAACTTCTTTCTTTAACGGAAGAGGGCAAGAAGCTTGCCGAATATTGTGAGCCTATGGTCGATAGTATCAGCGAGCAGTTTCAGAGTGCGTTGAGTGAAGACGAATCCAAGCAGTTACAGACCTTGTTGGCTAAGCTTGTAAAAACAGACCAATTCGTCGACTGATTATGCGATCGAAGGTGTGGGTCTAATAACAATCGAATAAAGAGTAAGTGACATGACATACAAAATATTAGCGATGCTAATGATTAAGCTGTTGTTTACGTTTCGTGGCAGTAAACCTACGTCTAAAATCCCCGCCTCTGACTTTGATGCCGAACGCTTCGCTGGTACATGGTATTCCGCTTGTTTTATCCCGCATCCATTGCAATCAAAGCTCGGTTCTTTGTCGTTTAGCTTTTTATTTGAATCTGACGGTAATCTTAAGCTGACAACTCGAGGCTACAACGCGAAAAAGAATGAGTGGAAGACCAAAGAACAAGCCGCAACATTTAAGGGCTCTCAAACCGAAGCGTGGTTTTCAGTCGAAGCGAATAGCCCTTATGAGAAGCAGAGAAAGGTAATTTTCTTGAATGAAGATTACACTCAGGCTTTGTTGGTGGGTCCTACCAAAAATACCTTACAGATCTTGTATCGCACTGCAGAGTTCACCAAACAAGACTTAGACTCGCTGATTGAACGGGCGCAGAGCATGGGTTTTAAAACCAGTAAGCTAGTTCGTGTGTCACAACATATCAATGATGTGCCTGAACAATAAAGTAAGTTCGGCTAGTCCTGACTAGGTAGCTCGGCTAATAAGCAAACAACATTGCTAACCCGTTCTAATTCGCAGGCAACACTACTGCCGATGCTTCTTCGTCTGAATCTTCTTTGTCTTCTACTTGGTCAGCAACCCAGTCAATTGTCTTTGTTAGATAAAGCTTGTTGGTTTCGGTATCACACCAACTCTTGGATAATCCTCTTCGATTGAATTCACTGCCAATTGCTGCGAGTGTCTGGTTACTTGAGCGCCCGTAATACAAGGTGTCACAAAGTTGCAGGTTCGACATCGATTGTGGGTATGTGTTAACCGATGAGGAGTTCATGCTCAGTGCTTTTGATTGGTTATGAGTGCATCCTGTTAGGCTCAGGAAAAAGAAAAGGATCAGTGTATTTTTCATGGTGTATCAGGTCTGTTGCCGATGATTTGAAGACAGTATTGGCATGTATGATTAAATTATTGTCAATTTTCGCCAACTAGTTATAGACCAAGACTTTCCTCCCAATTAGAAAGCGTTGTTAAGCTAACGACAAAAACCGTATTAACAAACAAAAGCGCAATTTTGTACAAAAGCTGAAAGAGACTATAGAGTAGACTGATAAGTCGCTCGATAATCAACAGGCTTGGGAATTGTTATGGAGAACAAGAAACGCTCTAAAGAAAAGGCCGAATATAAGATAACCGAAGAGCTCGGCGGCCTTGAAATTCTTAATGCTGAATACGAAAAGCAGAACTTCTCGCGCCATAGTCACGAGGGCTACACGCTGGGAGTCATCGAGCAGGGCGCTCAGCGTTTCTATCGAACGGGCGGGCATCATATCGCCCCACAAAATGCGATTATTCTGGTCAATGCCGACGAAGTTCATAGCGGTCACTCTGCCACTGAAGGCGGTTGGGCGTATCGAGCCATGTATCCACTCCCAGATCAACTTGCCAAGATCACTCAAGAGCTAAACCTACCCAATTACGGCGCGCCTTATTTCCCAAGAGCGGTTGTTGAAGACCCTGAACTCGCCAATCAATTGAGGTTGGTCTTCAACACGATTGATGAATCCGACAATCGCCTGTTAAGAGAGACCTTGATGTATGGGATGTTGGTTAAGCTGATTAGTCGACACGGAAAATCGCCGCTTAACCCTCAACTCGACGGAAAAACTCAGCGCCAGCTTGTCTTGGTTAAAGAGTTCTTAGATGACTTTCCACAAGCCGACGTGTCCCTAGAAGAACTCTCTAAACTGGCGGCATTGAGCCCGTTTCACTTAGTGCGTTCTTTTCAAAAAGAGTTTGGTCTTCCGCCACATGCGTATCAAATCCAATCTCGGTTAAGGCTTTCGCGTAAGTTATTGAAACAAGGGCATACCATTTCAGATACAGCGCAAGAGTGTGGCTTTCACGACCAAAGCCATTTTCATCGACACTTCAAAAAGGCCAATGGGTACACGCCGGGGCAATACATCAAAATGCTCTAAATCGGACGCATTAATTCGTTCGCGAAATCGAGCAAGTTTGTACAATCGAACCGACTCCACTCTTCTTACATTGAATAGCAAATGTGAAGAGAGAAAAGAATGATATGGATAGTGAAACAATGGATAGACGAACACAGTTATGGAAAGGCGTTTTAGCGGGAATGCCCTTGAGCATTGCGGTAATCCCTTGGGGAATTCTAGCAGGCTCATATGCGATAGATGCCGGATTGAATCAACTTCAAGCGCAAGCGATGTCGGCTATTTTGTTTGCTGGCTCAGCGCAACTTGTCGCCGCGGGTATGTTCAAAGCGGGTATTGGTTTAGGCACCATGTTGTTGACCACACTGTTCATCACCTCAAGGCACTTTCTGTATAGCGTATCGATGCGTGACAAAATCAGCCATCTTCCTGCGCGTTGGCGTCTATTACTCGGTTTTTGGCTCACCGATGAGCTGTTCGCGATTTGTAGTGGGCAGTCTCAGCAAGAGTTTAATCGCTGGTATGCTGCGGGTGTAGGCGGCGGTTTTTATCTCGTTTGGAATATTGCGAGCTTTGTTGGCATTGTCGCGGGAAGCCAAATTCCTTCGCTTAATGAAATTGGGCTCGATTTCGCGGTCGCAGCAACCTTTATCGCCTTGGTGTTCCCATTAATCCGAACTCTACCCGTCGTGGTGTGTGTGGTGGTTTCATTGGTCACTTCGGTTGCCATGTCGGTTAACAATATTGAGGGCGGGCTAATGATTGCAGCGATCGCCGGTATGTTAGCGGGCTTTTTCAGCGAGTCGTTCCAAGACCGAAACAACGGTAACAAGACAATTGTGGAGGGGAAATAGAGATGATTTGGTTAACGATATTACTCATGACTGCGATTGTTTTCTTTAGTCGGTATTTGTTTCTTGAGCCTGCAATTCCGCTTCGACTCAATCAAACCGCAAGGCGCCTATTGCGCTATTCAAGCCCAGCGGTGCTGACTGCTATTTGGGGGCCGATTGTATTTGCTCCTGAACAAACATTTTGGCCAAGCCTTGAAAACCCATACTTGATAGGCGCGGTGGTCACAGGTCTGTTGATTTGGAAAACAGGCAATGTGCTGCTAACGATCGGCGTCAGCATGGCGGTGTTTTTGTTCTATAACCTTGTCGCGGTTGATTTCCTTTTTTCTTGAGCTTCAACGTCAACTTAGGCTTTGTGTTTCTCCTATTCTTTAAGGGCTGTATAAATATGATTACTTGTTATGTTCGATATGTGATTGATCCTAAAAAGGTAAATGAGTTTGAGGCATACGCAAAAATGTGGATTCCTCTGGTCGCTAAATTCGGAGGTCAACACAATGGTTATTTCTTACCGTCGGAAGGGGCGAACAATATTGCCATGGCGCTGTTTACCTTTGAAAGTTTGGCTGCCTACGAAGAATATCGGGTTAAGTCGTTGAGCGATGCTGAGTGCATTAAAGCGTTTGAATTTGCAGACGAAGTTGATTGCATTGTGAGTTATGAACGCAGCTTTTTTAGACCTGTTTTAGAGTGATAGACCTTGCAACGTATAGCGTGGTGGCATCTAATGTACTGATTCACTGTTTGTGTGTTTAGGTTTTGGTAAGGAGTTAGTTTGGCTAAGAAATATTATGTGGTTTGGAAAGGTCGTACACCGGGTATTTTTACCACTTGGAATGACTGTAAGTCTCAAGTCGATGGCTTTGCTGGTGCGAGATATAAATCGTTCCCAACACTAGGCGAGGCTGAGTCTGCTTTCGGTGGTAAAACGTCGTCTGCGTCAGGTTCTACAGCGACAAAGCCAAACTCTGCGGGTAAGGCGACGAAAGCTAAGGTGCCGCCTCTTTCGGAGCAGCAAATCACAGATATGCCTTTTGATATCAAGATCTTTACCGATGGTGCGTGTGAACCAAACCCTGGTGAAGCAGGGACGGGGTTAGCGGTATACCAAAACAACCAATTAACCGAATTGTGGTATGGCTTGTATCAACCTGTTGGTACCAATAATACCGCTGAGTTGCATGGCCTTAAACAGGCGTTTTTGCTCGCAAAAGAGAAGCTAAACGCGGGTCTGTCTGTAGCGATCTATTGTGACTCTAAGTACTCGATAGATTGTATTACTAAGTGGGCAACGGGTTGGGAGAAAAAGGGCTGGACTAAGTCGGGCGGCGAGATCAAAAACCTCGATATTATTAAGCTGGCGTATGCGCTCTACCAAGAGCTGGCTTCAAAAATTACCATCTACCATGTGAACGGACACGTTGGTATTGAAGGTAACGAATTGGCCGATAGAATGTCGATTGTGGCTATTTCATCGAAAGAGCAACAACTCGCTCAATATCGTGACATCGAAGATATTGAGTCTATTTTGGCACTGCGAGCAGGCTAGTTAGGCTTCTTAATGAAAAGCTACTGAAAGTCACTGAAAGCATAAGTCGCCATCATTAGGCAGTGCTAGACGAGCGTTACATTTCAAATCAATGTAGCGCTCTTTTGTTTTTGTGGTGCTCCGTTTTTTTATGGTGCATAGTCGTTCTTGTGAGACGCAGCAGCCCTTGCGATGCTTACTGCCTGAGTTCATCCTTATTGAGCAGGGTTCTCTATCCAACGAGATAATTGCTGAGCTTGTTTGATCGAATTAAAACTGTCTTTCACTCTCTCACGTGCCTTTAAACTCATCGATGTTTTATCGTTACTGCTCAGCTGCGCGAAACGCTCAATCGCTTCTCTTAATTCTTCCACGTTTTTTTCGCTAACCACAAAACCTGTCTCTGGTGAGACGATCTCTTTGCATCCCATGATGTTGGTGGTAATGACTGGCGTTCCCACAGCCATCGCTTCTTTTAAAACCAGAGGCCCTGTATCCACACATCCGGTTTCGGAAAAACAGAAGGGCGCGATTAGGCTGTCATAATTCGATAGTTTCTCTTTCACCCATTCATGAGGCTTAGCGCCAAGAAAGGTCACGTTTCGAGTGAGCCCTTGCTCTTTGACCTGTAACTTTAACTGTTGCTCTAAATCGCCAGTACCAACGATATCGAGATGAATATCGAGAGGTTCGGCAATCGGCGCCAATGCATCAATAAGATGGTGGATGCCTTTTTGCTCCACTAATCGGCCAAGGAAAACAAAGCGAAGTTGCTTCGTTTCGGTTTTTGGGTTGAGTTGGAATTGTTTGGTATTAACTCCGCAGTGCAAGAGTTTAATGTTTCCTTTCGCCATGGTGTTGAAGTCAGCAAGCATGTCTTTACACACGGCAACCACAAAATCACTCGATGAAATCTTATGTTCAATGTCATAAGCGAACTCGTAAACATCATGACCGTGAGCAACGAACGAACAGGTGATATTCAGCAGCTTTGCCGCGACGATGGCGTGAGCTGTGGTGTGCTGACAGAAATGCGCATGAACGTGTTCGACGTCGCTTTCCGCGAGTTGTAGCGCTAATTTAAAACCATAAGCGAACAGTGACTTTTTGGGCATACTGGTTTGCTTAGAAATAAATGAGACAGCCTTGATGAACCCTATCCAGTTAATGCTGGCGACTTTACCCATCCGAACATTTTTACCTATTTCGACAATGTCGTAGTCGAACTGTTTTTCGCTGTTTTCAATTTTGAACGTCATTACACAAACATCGTGCCCACACGCTTTCACAGAGTCGACTTCTGTTTGAATGAAGGTCTCACTGAGTACTGGGTAGGTTGGCGCCACAAATGCTACTTTCTTCATTCCTTACTCCTCAAATCCATATGACTAAAGCTATCAAGCCAAGGTAATAACCAATAAAGCAAGATACGAACCAAGATCGAATCGTAGCTTTGGAGGGCTTTCTGATTGCTTTTCGAAGGCTACCCCTTAAGAGGTAGCTCGTTTTCTCAAATTGATAATCAAATTGGAGTTGCAGTTTTTTTGAACATCTGTGTTTGGTCGTCATTTTGAGAATGGACGCGTAGGTGGCTGATCTAGATGTGATTTCATAGCAAGACACTCTCGGCATAGAACATGCAACGTCAGCCATATAACGTATAAATCTGAGGGCGTCATTATGGCTAAAGTAAGTGTTGTTATTCCTACCTACAATTGTTTGGATTACCTGCCGAAAGCGATTGGCAGTGTACTAAAGCAGACTCATCAAGATGTTGAGCTGATTGTCATTGACGATAACAGTAACGATGGAACGTCGACGTATCTTGCTTCTATAGACGATGAACGCATTATTACGTTGTCCACATTGGGTGTTGGTGCGCCTCAAGCGAGAAACCTAGGGATTGAAAAGGCGACCGGTGAATACATCGCTTTTTTAGACGCAGACGATTTCTGGTTTCCTGAAAAAATTGAGCGCCAACTCGAATTTCATCAACGTTACCCTGATCTCGCGATGAGCTTTACTAACTACGAGCATCTTACTGAAGATTACCAAGTAATAGTCGACTGCTTTAGTTACTGGTCGCAGTTTCAAGATCAAGATGAGCTGTTCATCAATATCGAGAACCCGTTGGAGTTCATCATAGAAAATAACGTGATTGGAACATCAACGGTCATGGTGAAAGCGGATGTGTTTTCTCAAACAGACAGTTTCAATGCTGACATCAAGTATGGGGAAGATTGGGAACTGTGGCTTCGAATGAGTGAAAACCATCAGATCGGTGTGTTGAACTCGGTGCAGGTTGGCTACTTGATGAGAGCGAGCTCTGTTACCCAAACTGAAAGTCTTAAATTGAGAAATTTGCAGTCTATAGAGACTATTCTTCAACATTACCAAAATGACAGTCAACGATGGAATCTACCCACTTCTAGCTTCAAAATCGCAAAGGCGAGAATACTGGAAGGTTATGCTGACTATTATCGAGGTTTACAACAGAATAGACAGGCTATTGCCTACAGTTTCCGTTCTTTGGTCATGTCACCTCAAAAACGCACATTGCGACACCTAATTGGAGACTGTAAAAGTTTCCTAAAGCCAGCTTGGTAAGGAAAAGGTGACGACTATGGGTTCTTTAAAGCAGTCGGCTTACTACGCCATCGGTATATTAATGATGAAAGGGATTTCATTGGTGATGATCCCGTACATTACGCACAATATGACGTTGGCAGAGTATGGTTCCTTAGAAGCCATTGTCTTGCTGGCAGACATTGGGACGATATTGTTCAGCTTCGGTATTGTCGATGCCATGTATCGTTATGTGGGTGTCGCCGAAGGTGATGAAAAGCAAAAGCTTGTCTCGAACTGCTTCACATTGAGCGTGCTGGTGTGCGTGCTTGGGGGCGCCTTGATTGCCCTCAGTATGCCGTTGTTAATCTTAATGTTGCCAGTTGAATTCCAGCCTTACCAGATACTGCTTCTGCTTATTCCTACCATGCTCGATGGGGCGATTTCTATCCCGCTAACGCTGATGCGTATGAACGCGATGGCGAAACGTTTTTGCATGCTCAATGTGTTGAAAGCCGGTGTTCAAGCCATCATGACTTTTGTTTTGCTTGAGGCTGGATACGGTATAGATGGCGTGTTGATTTCAGCTGCGGTATCCAGTGTGTTGCTAATGGTTTGTTTAGTGCGTTATCAATGGCAAGAGATGGGATCTTTTGGTTGCTTCAAATACTCGGCGAAGATCTTAAAATTCGGACTGCCCGTTCTGGTTGGCGGTGCATCAATGTATATGATCATGGGGCTCGACCGCTGGGTAATGGCAAGCTTCGTCGGTGTCGAAGAACTCGCGATTTATGCGGTTAGCGGAAAGTTCGCGTTGATTCTTGGTCTGTTGTTGCAGCCTTACGCGCTTTGGTGGTTTCCAAACCGTGTGGCGATGCTTCAACAGCCGGGTGGCAGTAAGATGTGTGCCGATAGGGCGTTAGTCGGAGTGAACCTCGCCATTGTTTTAGGTTCGTTGATGATTCTAACGGTACCCGGATTTATTTCTCTCATTTTACCGAGCAGTTATCATTACGCGGGGGCCATTGTTGTTGCGCTGCTTGCGATTAGCGTTATCAAAAATGCAGGTGATTATCTTAACCTTGGTTGTTTCAGTGGCGATTCGAGTCAATCTCAAATGTGGATTCAAGGTGGATGTGCGGTCTTGGCGGCCATTGGTTATTTCACAGTGACGCCTATTTATGGCGTGTGGGGTGTTGTCGCGGTTCTTTGTGCAACTTATGTTGTGCGGCTCATGCTTCTGTATGTTGTAAGCCAAGCGATGGAACAATTACCTTATGAACACAGCAAGTGGGTAACCGCAGTTAGCATCGCATTAGTAGCGATAGCGAGTGATCAACTTCTGGGATTGGTGTTGGTTGATGTCCATGACTTTATTCTTGGATCGGCTGTTGGTGTAATCGCGCTGGTGGCCTTTGTTAAATACTCAGTGATCGTTGTCCCGCAAGCTCTGCTCGACAAGTTGATGCTGGGTAAGCGGTCTCACGCAAATTAAAATAAAACACTGTTCATAATGTGTTAGATCCGATAGTATTTATAAATTCAATGAATGCCATCAATGGAAAGATACATGAACAAGTGGATTGTGCTCTCAGCTCTATTCTCAACCTTATCGTACGCTTCGTCTGAATTGTCTAACCACGACGTACTCACTCAGCACTTTGACGTTCCTGAAGCTATCTCCTTAGAAAATCAAAACAGGGTATGTAATAGCCTTGTTTGTAGTTCGGTGTCTGCGCCAAAATCTGTTCCTGCTGTTGGCGACTTCCCAGAGCGAGAATCAAACCCAACGATAGATACAATTGCGAGCGCTATCTATTTCGTCGGTGAGATTGGTGTCGCCGAAAATCTAGCGACACCCGAGTACGAACAGTTTTTTGAGAACTGATTGAAAATTTACTGTATAGATTTGGTGCTTATTTTTTATGCAGTTACAAAAGATATGAAATGCTGTTATAAACGATAAGACCTTGTTTAAGGATTTTATAATCACGGCATTTGGCAATTAGGAAGCACCAATGGAAATCTGGAAGTTACTGCTGTTTATCCCGGCTTGTTTTGCGCTCAATATGACACCGGCTCCCAATAATTTGTTATCAATGAACAACGCCCGTTGTTACGGATTTCAGGCCGCCTTTGTCGCAGGCCTAGGAAGAATCCTCGCTTTTTCTGGCATGATTGCTTTGGCTGCATCTGGCTTAGCGGTTGTGCTTTATACTTCTGAAACGCTGTTTTTCCTGATCAAACTATTTGGCGCGATGTATCTGTTGTGGATCGCGTTCAACCTATGGCGCTCACACGCCAGTCCGGTCGTGGATATCGAACGAAATAAGAATTGGTTTGGTCTGTTTAAACAAGAATTTGCACTCGCTGCTGGCAATCCAAAAGCGATACTCATTTTCACTGCATTCCTTCCTCAATTTGTCGATGTTTCAGCGAACGTAAATACTCAATTCTTTGTTTTAGGTAGCACCTTTCTAGTGTTAGAAATGCTCGCGATATCGATCTACGCGGCATTTGGCTTATACCTCAGAAACTGGTTCTCTAAGCCACAAATGGTAAAACGTTTCAACAAAGCGTGCTCGGTTTTTCTTGCGTTATCTGGCGCAAATTTGTTGGTTATTCGACAGTAAAACATAAGTAACCTAATCTACTCCTCAGGCGTTAGTTAAGTGGCATCTTCGTTAAGGTAGTTCGTAAGCCTTTAGGCTGTTGATATATTGTTAATAGCACCTTTGAGTTTGCATGTTTAAACTTGAGGTTCGGTTTAAATGAGGTCTATCTATGAATGTTGTTTGTGCGGAAAAACAAGAACTGGCTGATATCTACCAGCTTGAACATGCTTTGTTTGGCGCTCACGCCTATCCGCTGTTTTTCTTTCGTCAGGCCTTTGATTGCTGGGGAAAAGGTTTATTGGTTGCTAAGCAAGACTCAAAGATTGCTGGCTATGCCTTAACGACAACCACAGACAAGCAGAATGAGTTTTGGGTCCTATCATTGGCTGTAGACCAGAATTATCGTGGCATGGGAGTTGGCCGGAAACTGATGCAACAGGCGGTTGAGCAGTTGCCTCGAGATGCTAGGCTTTTGCTCACTGTAGACCCAAATAACACATCGGCTCGTGCGCTTTATGCATCGATGGGGTTCGTTACCATCAAGCAAGAAGACAACTACTTTGGTGATGATGAGCCGAGGTTAGTGATGAAGCTCATCATCTAGATTGTTGCTAACGGTTTTTAACAAAGGCGCTTAACTAAATCAAAGGCTCACACTTCAAAGACAATCTCGTAGCTCTAGGTTAGCATCACGATACCGTGCATTAACACGACACTAGAGGTCAGCCGAGTCCTCATATCAAAGTAGCCATCAGGACCTTGGCTCTGGTTCTCTTCTCTCATCGTCCTTTCAGCTCGCCAAACCGCAATATAACCAAAGATGAGAATCAGAGTTGTCACTAGCTCTTTTTGTTCGCCAAGCAATACTGCCAGCCAAGCGATGAGCACAATCGCGTTGCTTATTAGCAGTGCTTTGTTACTTGATTGGCTTTCAAAGTTTTCGATGCCATTTGCCCACAAGATCCCTGAAAGAAAACTCAAAATTGCCACGCTGTAGGTGATGAACAGCGTTTCACCGCTTATCCCCATAAATTGGCTGTCGGTGAGCGAAAGGAGAAGACCGAATAAAAACGGAATTAACCCCATGTACCCCAGTTTGGCCATGGTGTTACGGGTTTGAGTTGTTGCCATGTAATCCGCCTTCATAACTGCTGCTCAATCGCGTTTTTGAGCGTGGCACTCACTGGAGATGTGGAGCTAGGGAAGGTGGCGACGACTTTACCTTCTTTACTGATCAAGAATTTGTAAAAGTTCCATTTAGGCGTTACGCCCGCTTGCTGTTGTATATCTGTAAACACGGGGTTGGCGTTGCTACCAGACAGTGAAGCTCGCGCCATCATTGGGAAGGTCACGCCATAGTCTAGGTAACAAACCTTTGCCGTCTTCTCTTCGCTTCCCTTGTCTTGGCGAAAATCATTACTTGGGAAACCGATAACCGTGAAGCCTTGGTCTTTGTAGGTTTGATGAAGTTGCTCGAGTTGCTCAAACTGCGGAGTGAAGCCACATTGGCTCGCTGTATTTACCACCAATAGAGTTTTGCCTTGAAACTCATCGCACAAGGCGATTTCTTCGGTTGAGTTTAACAAGCGCTGTTTGCCATTAAGTATTTCGGGACAGCTCGCTGCAAAGGCGATGGAACTCGTGAGGCTTGTAATCAGTGCGGTTGAGCAAAGTAGTGAACATTTCATAGGGTTGGCTCATTTTAGTTGGCGTAATGGTTATTACTCTTGAGCACGATGAAATGATCACTTTGCGTATTATTTACTGTCTCATTAACTCGCGCTTTTAGTTGTGCTTTTGCTCTCTGAGATAAGATATGGAGCGACCAAGCGACTGATATTCACTTTTGCACCAAGGCGAGCCGCTAATAGATACATGCCACCAATTTTTCGGTGCAGGAACAGCGCATCGGCGGGCGGCGTATGCCAATACTCTTGTTCCATGCTCAAAATGGTGCCTGCTTCACGAAGCCTTTGTGCCAATCCACTGGCTTTGAAGTCGTACTCTTCGTCAACTAACATCGGCTCACAGGCCATCTTCACTAGATTTAGAATCGCTTGGCGTTGTTCGGGAAGAATTGTCTCGCTAAAGAATCCTATTTGCTCTAAAGCTCGGTTGAGCACTTGCTCATCGTTGTTAATGACAGAGGAAAAGGCCAAGCGATAACCCTCGCTGAAGCGGTCACTGTATTCACGTGTTGCTCCGAAATCTAACAAGCCAATTTGTCGGGTGTTTTCAACGTAAAGGTAGTTGGCGAAATTGGGATCGGTTTGCACCATCTTAAAGTCGAACAACTCTCTGAATAGAAGCTCAAGCAAGCTGTGCATCACAAAGTCACGGGTGTCTTGGTCGTAACTTTCTATCTGTTCTATAGAGACGCCTTCGATGAAGTCCATGGCGAGCACGGATTCTGAAGAGACTTGCGGATGAATCTTAGGTACGACGAAGTGAGAGTGCTCTTTTAATGCATTGTGATAACGAGTTGCATAGCCAGCCTCTCGAGCGTAGTCCGCTTCATCATGGAGCTGTTTTTTTGCCTCTTCTAACAAGCCTTTGTAGTCGACCGACTTTGGTATCAAGCCAACAATGTTGAGCAGTGTGCCGACGTTGTCCACATCACTGTCGATGCTTTTTCGAATGCCTGGGTATTGGACTTTGACGGCGAGTTTGTCCCCAGCATCACTATAGGCTTGGTGAACTTGTCCGATAGATGCACTGGCGATCGGTTTAAAATTGAAGGACAGGAATTCGGTTTTCCAATGGTTCCCGAGCGAGCTTTCTAACACTTGATTGAGCTGTTTTGTTGGCAGTGGATCGGCATCGGAGCGCAGGCGAGAGAGAATGTCGGCTAACTCTGGTTCTAAGATATCACCCGCATCCATTGATAGCATCTGTCCTAACTTCATAGCCGCACCGCGCAGGTGTGCGAGTTGATCGGTCAGGCGAGCAATGTTTTGTGGCGTTAACAGTAAGTCTTTTGCTTTGGGCCTGTTGCCTTGTGCAATTTGTTTGGTGCCTTCCGTTAGCACGTTACCCGCGACTCTTGTCGCCAACGAAGCGAACTTACTGAATCTAGAAATTCGATGTGTGGGAAGGTTTCTCTCTTTTGCCGACATAAAGGTTCTCTCTGGGAATCAGGGTTGATACCAATCGTAGTAAATAACTGTTCACCCTAGCTTGTTAAAAATCTCGATAAAGTCGTTAGATTTTTTGATTGTAGAATAACTACTTATCTAAACTTCTTGTCGAAAAGAGCCGCCTTGTTCTCAAGCTTTTTTCCTGCGCTATTTCTTGACACTTACCTACTGTGATTGGTATGACTACAAAGTTCTATCAATCATTACACAACCGTATGTTTTGTTGTGCTAACTTGTCGCGTGGAACAGTAAACAGAATTAAAAGGACAAAGCATGAAATTTATTTGGTTGAAAGTGGCCGTTACGGTATTGGTGTTCGCAGCCCTATTTGGCATCGTTTACTACAAAGTCGCCAGCGGCATGTCTTAACTCAACACTATTTTGTGCAGCTGTTACCGTTGCAACGTGATTTTCCGGTTAGCCAAAACGAAATCTTATATCGATTTTTGGCAAACCGTAGATAACACCAATCTGCCATTGGCTTAAAAATCGCCCAACGTAACGGGGCATACAGCCAACCCTTTCCTACTAGCTTCCACGCTTGGTAAGTCACGTCTAAACCGAGCAGCAGCTTTCCGTTTTCGTCCAGTGCATGCAAGATTGTATTGGCTGCCTCGGCATCTATTTGCGGGTAGTTTGAAAACGCTTCACTGTAGATATCGACGGTCTGGATCTGATCTTTGGAATCAGACTTAGTCAGTGCTGCCATCTCTTTTGCACAAAGTGGACAGGTTCCATCGTAAAATATCGTTAATGCAGTCATTGTTTTCCTTACTATTTTCGTCAATTCTCATTGATACGACATCACCATTTAGGTGGATCATTCTGCCCAGTTATCCGACACTGTTATTGTGGCAACCAATTTACAGTATCATCTCGAGGTAACATCCGTTCCATGCATTTAAAAAATAAGAGCCTATCTCCAATGACAACAAAGTTAATGAACCGTTTGATTATAGCTGTGACAGCCCTGATGCTCAGTGGTTGTGTTAGCTACAGTATTACCGAGCAAGAAATGACGAAGTACCTTGAAGACTCAGTGATGCTAGAACAAGAGGTTGGTGTACAAAGTGTGATGTACGCACAAGTGGCTGTGGATGATCTAGAAGTGCAAATTGGTCGAGCCGATGCACAACGCGTGTCCGTGTTGGCGAATACCAATGCAAAAGTTCAAGTGTTCAATATGCCTAATATGGGGTTGGATTTAGACTTAGAGTTCAGCGCGATTCCCGAATACGACAAGGAGAGTGGCGAGGTGTATCTAAAGTCGCTGCGACTAGAGCGCTTTGAAGAAAAAGGCAAACAGCTTTCGCCTGAAATAGAGACACTACTCAAACCAGCTGTATCGATGATAGGTTTTGCTTTGTCCCAGTCTCCGGTTTACAAACTCGACAGCAACAAGGTTCAAGAGTCGTTGATTAAGTCATCGGAACCCAATCTAGTGATTAAAGACAATAAATTGGTTATCGAATTGTTTGATTAGAGGCTTGTTGTATTAAAGGTTGACTAGTTTTTGCCTGAGTACGGAGTAACTTGTTATTGTGTACTCGGGCTGAGGTTAATTCACTCTTCTGATTGTTGTTCGATAAAAGCCATTAACCAGCAACTTATTTGGTGCTAGGGCATTCAGTCGAGATGTCTCCAAACTGTTGTTTATGAACATTGATTGTCAGATCACTCGGTTTACTCCAATCGATGATTAACTTAAAAACATGTCGTAATCAGAATTTGGCCATTCTGGGATTGGGTCAACGTTATCAAAGCGATGCTTAATCAAAGTAACAAGCACTTCAATGCTGATGTGTTCCCACGCCAGTAAAAGATCTGCATTACGGTATTTATCTAAGAATAACTTCAAAGTCATTCCAACCATATTGTGTGTTGATGGGCATGCCATATTGGATCGCAGTTGGAGCAATGGTTACCAAGGCCGTCATCTGGCTTTTCGGCATGTCGAACAAGAATAATTCGTTGTACTTGATCGTTACTTGTTTTTTCTGCTTCCGCAGTCGCAGTATTACAAGCCATACCTAAGAGTATCGCCAAGAATATTTTTACTTTCATTTTTTACTCGAAATTTATTTAGCACTCCTGCAAGGTTAATAACGATATTTTCCTTAATATCATTTGTACGTGTGTTTAATTTAGAACTCGAATTTTGCTTTTAGGGCAAATACCACATCGGTTTTATTCTGGATTAAATTGATGTTGTCGAAGCCATTGGTCAGATCAACCGCGGTGTGATTCAGAACTTGCACACTTGGAGAAATTTGCAGCCATGGTGTGATTTGAGCTCGGTAATACGCTTCAGTTGTATATTGGTCGTCTAAGTCCAACCCTTGCGTTGTGCTCTCCATTGGGCTTGCCCAGTTAACTGCCAGTCCAAACATGTCTTGGTTTCTCTGTGCAGGAATGTAACCAAAGCCGGCGCTTACTGAGGCGTCATACATGGCTCCGCCATCTTGAGCCCATCCAGCCCTAATGAAAGGCAACCAACGTTCAGCCACTAAACCTGATAGAGACAGGTTGATACCGTAACCTTCATCATCGTTTCCAACTGCGTCACGCTGCCATAGGCTGATATGAGCATTGCTGATGAACAGCATATCTTTACTTGGTGTCCAACCGAGTTCTAAGCTTTTCCAAGTGGCCCCTGTGTCAAAGAGCTCTTTGGCTCCTTCAACTAAGTCAGAAGCGTTGCCTTTAGCATCAAGAATACTGGCCGAGCCATAAATGCTATCTGAGAAAAAACCGCCGGCCATAACACCCAGTGCACCATCAGGCAATCCACCAATCGTTCCACTTCCGGAAGTAAACACACCACTGTTGAAGTCATTCCATGGGCTAGCTAACGCATAAAAATCGGTGTAATCCGTCATGTCTAAGAAACCGGCGTAAACCACCATCTGTTCTTGCAGTAGAGATTGACGCCAAAATAAATGAGTGGTTCTAAAGCCTTGATCACCATATAAGGAGTGAGCAAAACCTAAGTAACCGAGATCGGCCAAACCGTATTCTTTCGGGGAGTTTTCTGTGTATTTATGTCGATGCTCAAACTTGAATACAATTCCGCCTTTGTCTCCATCTTCTGTCTCTATAAGATCCCATTGACCAAAGACTCTTAATGCTCCTGCCGCAGCAGATGCATCCCCAAGAGGATCAATCGCTCCCATAATCAGCATGTTGTAATCCATGCCCAACTGTAAGCCATGCTCTTTTTGAAGGTTTTGCTTGGTTTCATTCCATGAATCGTAATGTGAACGCGAAGTCGAGGACTCTACTGACATTACTTCAGCGGTTGTTGCCCCTGATGCCAATATCAGAGCAATCGTTGACATATTCAAAAGATGTTTCATTTTAACCTCTTAGTAATTACGACTCAGCTTGGTTAATCAAATACGCTGAGTGCAAAAATAATGATGTATCTACTTTAGGATTGGATGACTGAACTTGATTGTTACTTCGCCATAAGTGTTCTCAACTCTAAGCTCTCCCCAGCGAGATTTATCTTGTGATAAAGGTGTTGCTAGACGGAGTGTTGTTTTCAAGGTGCTGCTTTCAAGATCGCCGTCGATATATGTGTATTCCGGATTGAAGGTGAAAAAAGTGCCATCGTCGCCAGTTTTTAACGTTCAGGAATGCCGCAGCAGTACCACCAATCGCGGTTTGGTTGTTGATGCCAAATCCACCGCTTTGGATAAAGTCTTCTTTGTATTCGTATCGGTATTTCACATAGGTTATTTAGATAAGCCGGAATGATATAAACGTTTAATGGAAACTCAGAATTGCTATTGTCTGACGTGATCAGACAAACTATTTGAACCTTGTTGGTTTTTTTTGAGGTGGAAGTCGTAACCTATGCATGTTCTGTCTATACTCATCACGTCAAAGTGATTGATTTGAAAGTAATAAAGCATTATTTGAATATTGGAGTCATCTATGAATTTCAGCCTCGAGCAACTCTCCACCTTTGTGACGGTTTACGAGCAAAAATCTTTTAGCAAGGCTGCCGCTAAGCTAGATAAACACCGTAGTACCATCGGGCAAGTTGTTGTCAATTTAGAGGATATTCTTGATGTCGCACTCTTTGAGCGCAAAGGTCGCAGTGTTGAAGCAACACAAGAAGGTAAATTACTTTACCGCTATGCCAAGCAAGCCGTTGAGCAGCTAAAAGTCTTTGATAAAATAGCGCTCAACATCTCCCAAGGCGAACCAGAAACCATCAATATCGGTTATCTAAGCTTTATGCCACAGCTCATTTTGGCTGATATCAGAATGCAATTACAAAAAGACTTTCCAGGTTGTCGAGTCAATATGCTGGTCATGAATAAAAAGGAGATTGAGCAGGGGATTGAAGATGGGACACTGCACTTCGGTTTTTTGAATACTCATGAGAGTAGGGCGATGAATAGCTTTCACGCGGTTTACCTAGAAACCCTTACGCTGCTCCCATTCGCAAGTAAAGGCAGTGAACTGAGTAAAACGCCACCAAACGAACTGTTCTCTAAGTTAAAAATATCTAAGCAGTTAATCTTGAAATCATTAATCGATGAAGGGATGGCAGATAAAGTCACCCTTTCTGCTAACTATGAGCTTGTTGACCAACTTGCGCTTGTGATCCAATTGGTTCGGCTAGACTTAGGTTGGGCGTTACTTCCTCGCTCTGTTATTTACTCTGAATTTGTGCAGCAGAATTTAGTTGAGCTCAAGCCTACTGAGATTAAAAAAGGTTTAGAGGTTCCCATTTCTTTATGGAGCCCACATTCTTTACATATTGAAGGGATAAGGGAATCTATCGTTACTGCTGCTAATGAATACATCCAACACGTTTATGATGAATACTTCTAACTTGGGTTTATTAGATGAAAAAACAGCCAGTAAAAATCACTGGCTGTTATGAGGGCATATTAGTGCGCGTTAGGTAGATCGTCTCCAATCGCTTGTCGTAACTTCATCAGTTTCGTTCTTTGCCAGATATTCGTCCTTGATATCTGAATCTCGAACTCTTGATGTTCATCACAAAAGATCGCTGATGGCAATTGGTCATAACTTCCGATCAAATCATCAACTTGCACCTGAGACAAATTGGCGACATCTACGCCGACTTCGCTTACATATGAGGCCAGTTTACTCTCCTGAACTAACGTTGGCGCTTTCGGTTCTTTGACAGATATTTGTTGTCCTGTTTGTTTAAAACTAGACACATCAAATCCCATATCATCGATGCTAGTTGCACTTGTCGTTCCTGAAAACGAACCCGTGAGTAGCAATGCACATATAGCCTTTTTGATCATGATTACCTCACTTTTTTCTATAGTTGCGGATTGCCAGAGGCACCCGAGTCATCGATAGAAATCGTTGGTACTGTTAGGTTTTCCAAGAACTTTTCTTTGCTCAATCCTTCAAATCGCGATTCATCCGATGGTGTGTTACGAATGGGTTGGCCTGCCCATACTTTTTGGAACTCAGCTTCTTTAACCACTTGCTCACCATTTACGATGACATAAGAAATACCGGTTGTTGGATTGCCTTGTTCTTTGGCTTTGTAAGTCGCATTATCGGTTACGTTTTCTGGGTCGAAAATGGTGATATCCGCAACCATGCCTTCTTGCATACGACCACGAACTTTCATTGATTCAACCCCCGCATCACCTAGATGCTTTGCTGCCCAGTAAGACGTTTGAGCAAGTGTGAATAACAATGGTACGCCTTCTTCACGTGCCATACGTAATACTTTGCCTCGAGTACCCGCAGTTCGAGGGTGACCTTGATATTCTGTTGGATCGGCATCCCAAGAATCAGTACCTAAACCTGAATAGATAGAATCTGCTGCAACGGTCATGTTTGGAATTTGTAGCCAGTATTTCATCCAATCTTTACGTGCAGGGCTAAACAGAACCACCAAGTGACCCGGTTCTTCAGCGGCAATGACCAGATACTCTTCTTTGGTCAGAAATTTATCGCGTGTTGGGTCGTACATCATTTCTTCATACTTCGCGTTGTACATCCCTTCCACAGACTCCGGTACAAGGAAAGATGAACCAATCGCAGTGGATGCCGCATCATATGGATAGTATTCAGACCACATCACTAAGCCTTTCTCTCGTGCAAGCTTTAGCTTTTCTTCTACTTCCCACCAACCGAAGTCGTTGTTGTGGAGCATCAAAAATGGTAAGTCGAGAAGCATCGCATTGGTAAAGATTTCGTCAAAACCCAGCTGTGCTTCTGGATTTGAAGGGTTAGCGTGAAAACGGGTATGTGATGATACAAATCGGTCCCAGTTTGCTGCGACTTTCATGGACTCGTACATCTCAAATGCCGTCAAACCATCTTTCATATAAGCGGTTGTTGAAGCTAGGTTCAATGCACCTTCTGCAAAGCCTTGATCAAGAACAGAAAGGATTTGGTTCATCTGCTCGATATCAGCTTTGGTCTCAGACCAGCCACTCACACCGTCTTTAGCCGCTTCAGTTCGAAGCGAGCCAAGAATCGTAGTTGCATCATGTGGGCCTGTAATTTTCACTTCAGGATCTAGGATTTGAAGACGAGCTCCTTCGTGGCTGACACCAGTACCGTAGTTCAGTGGCCATTTACCCGCTTTTTCTTCATACCACTCACCGACGCGAATCGCACCGACTTCCAGATCCATACCCGTTGTTACACCATCTAGGGCTGCAAGCTTGATAGATAAACCATCTAGCGAGTGAAAGTGGGTATCAATGAAACCTGGGGCAACCACTTGATTTGTTGCATCGATTGTCTCATCACCGTCGAGTTTTTCTGCCGTGATTTTGATGATTTGACCATCTTTGATCCCGACGTTTAATACAGCATCCAGCATGCTTTCAGGGTCCATCACTCGTCCATTCTCGATAACTAGGTCGTAATCTGCGGCAAAAGCACCTGACGCACCTAGGCACAATGCGATACTAACAAGTCCGCTTATGCGGCCTTTCTTGAATGATTCTTTCATGATTTCTCTCTTTGTTGCTGGAAAGGTTAAAGTGTTTACCTATTTCAGCTGAAATTAATTGTCGTACTGCCGTTTGTATTTCTGGCTTACCTTTGGAAGCTGAGATAATTCTAGCTCAATTTTTATATAACAAAATTTCAGTTTGTCTGATCTAACCCTACAAACTTAAAACTTGAGTTGATGATGAGAGCCTTGGTGTTGGTCTTTAAAAGTGGTTTTCCATTATTTAGACAGAATAGATATTGTTGAGGCATAAAACCAAGATATGAATATCAGCACGATGGCTATCGGTTTGATGGTGATTCAGGCTTTAGACTGGAGTCGCTTTACTTCATCCGTTTATTGAATTCGCTGGGTATCTCACCTTTACTTTACTCTTGTGAGCAAGTCATCGCTTCAGTCATCAAATCATAAGAAAGAAAAGGTGAGCGAACTATGAAGAGTCCAGTAATTGCGGATAACAAACCCGTTAAAGTAGAGCTGACGAAGGGAGAGAAGTATTACTTCTGTACCTGTGGGAAGTCGAAAAACCAACCGTTTTGTGACGGTTCTCATGCCGGTACGGGGTTCAAACCGAAAAGCTTTGTCGCCGAAGAGAGCGGAGACGCCTACCTTTGTCGCTGTAAGTATTCCAACAACCTTCCTTTCTGCGATGGCACTCATAAACAGTTTACTGCGGAACAAATTGGGCAAGAAGGCCCTGAAGTTAACATTCAAGCGACAGCCCCTGATTTATCTCCAGCGGCAACCGCAACCAAAGAAGAGCCTACCGTGGAGTTTATTCATCAGTTAGCGCGTGATGGTTTATCTAAGGTTGGGCATCATGGGCCAATGACCTCTATGGGCGTGCCAAGACATCTATTACCTCACTGGGACGATATTCAAGTGATGGTCGCGCAAATGGCGACTAAGCCTTTGCTAGAAAATGTGCCTGTTGGTACCGAACTGATTATTGGCCCCAAAGCGAAGAAGCCGCTTAAATTGGACATCTCTTTGTTTGTGTCTGATATGAGCTTTGGCTCGCTATCTGAAGAAGCAAAAGTCTCATTGGCGAAAGGTGCCGAACTCGCAGGGACGGGTATCTGCTCCGGTGAGGGCGGTATGTTACCCGAAGAGCAAGCGGCGAACTCTCGCTACTTTTATGAATTAGCCAGTGCTCAGTTTGGTTACGATGAAGCTAAGCTCAAAAACGTTCAAGCCTTCCACTTTAAAGGCGGGCAGGGTGCCAAAACCGGAACGGGCGGGCACTTACCGGGCGCGAAGAACATAGGCAAGATCGCGGAGGTGCGTGGCATTGAAGCGGGCACGGCAGCGATTTCTCCACCCACCTTTGTCGACCTAAACACGGTCGAGGATTTTAAAAAGTTCGCCGACCGTGTTCGAGAGGTGACAGGCGGTATCCCGATTGGCTTTAAGTTAAGTGCCAATCACATCGAAGAAGACATTCAGTTCGCGCTTGATGCCAGTGCCGATTACATCATCTTAGATGGGCGTGGTGGCGGTACAGGGGCGGCGCCAGAAATGTTCCGTGACCATATCAGTGTTCCCACTATTCCAGCACTCGCTCGCGCTAGAGCGTATCTCGATAAACAAGGGGTCAGTGACAGAGTCACATTGATCATCACGGGCGGCTTGCGCGTGCCGATGGATTTCGTAAAAGCGATGGCGCTTGGTGCTGATGGTGTCGCTATCTCAAACAGTGCCATGCAGTCGATAGGTTGTGTGGCGGCGAGAATGTGTAACACCAATAATTGCCCTGCTGGTATTGCAACTCAAAAAGCCGATTTACGTCAGCGTTTGAATGTCGAGAAAGCATCGAACCAGCTTAAGAACTTCTTTGAAGCCTCGACAGAATTAATGCAAGTGATGGCGAGGGCATGTGGGCATGATCATTTGAATCAATTTAACCCTCATGATTTGGCAACATGGAATCGCGAAATGGCCGAGCTATCCGGTGTCGCTTACTCTGGTGTCTGTCCATTAAATCACTTTAAGTAAATAATACTTCGATAAAGCACACTCAATGTATTTTGGGTGTGCTGACTTTTTCCTGTGTAATGCCAACCTATGTTAAACCTTTCATAATTAACTGCTTTATAAGTGTTTTTAAACTATTTCCTATATTTTGAAAATATCGCCTTACCTCAAGTTAACTTGAGGTTTATCATCATCCCCAATCTAAAAACACAATCTATCACCTTGTCGCCTAGTGCAGGTTTTGATGTTATCAAACAGACGTTACGAATCTTCAGTTATGAATTTTGAGCTCCGTAATTGAAGTCATGAGTGCAAAAAGGTGAGAAAAATGAACAAGGATCAACAATGAAAGTATTAGCGATTGGCGCGACCAACAGTACAACATCAATTAATCAACAACTTGCAGCGTACACCGCAGGTTTAGTCGAAGGCGCGCAAGTCGAGGTGCTCGACCTTAATGATTTCGAGATGCCAATTTACAGCGAGAAAAGAGAGCAAGATTCAGGTGTTCATCAACACGCTCAACGCTTTTTTAGCAAGATTGGCGAAGCAGATGCTGTGGTCATTTCTTTTGCAGAGTATAACGGCTCATACACCGCAGCCTTTAAGAATGTGTTTGATTGGACATCACGAATCGACATGAAAGTGTACCAAGGCAAACCTGTTGTGATGCTCTCCACATCACCAGGCCCAGGCGGCGCAAACTCTGTGTTGTCGTCTGCGGTAAATTCGGCACCTTACTTTGATGCAGATGTGAAGGGGTCGATGTCGGTGCCAAGTTTCTACGACAACTTTAATGTAGAAACGGGTGAGATCATCAATACCGAAATGGCCGAGAGCCTGAAATCGATCATGAGTCAGATCTAACTGCTTCAGTGAGTGAGAGAATTACTACATCGGTGCACAGATAAATAGATAAATAAGTAGATACATACATAAATGGCCATCAAGCGATGGCCATTTAATTGCGTCATTGTCTATTGTGATAACTCTGCTGCGGTGTCAACGAAGATACCTTGAATGTCTTTCGCTTCACGCTCAGTTTGACCACCGTGTTTTAGAAACGCACCGATAATTGCTGCGGTTTTCTGCTCTTTTGCGCGCTCTAAGAAGTAACGAAGTTCTAGTTCAGCGCCCGCTTGCTCATCTTTGATTGAGGCAGCGATGATCTCTTTGTACATCACGATATCACGTACTTCTAATTGGCTGATTACACCGAGTGTCGCTGCTAAGAAACCCTCTAGCTCTGCCTTCGGTACAAACTGCGTGATGATGTTACGCTCTTCTGCTTGTTGAGCCGTAAAATCGTTACCAAGCAGCAAAGCTTGTAGCGCTTTGTTTTTGCCCATGCGTCTTGCAAATTGAACTGCGCCTTGGCCACCCGTTGGGATGTTTACATGAATTTCTGGTTGTGCGAACGCCGAGTTTTCAGTGCCGTAAGCAAGGTCACACGCCATCACAAATTCATTACCGCCCCCACGAGCTACGCCATCAACTACCGCGACAGAGACTTGTTTCATCGCTTTAATGTTCTCAATCATGTGGTTGAATTCAATCGAACCAGCTTGTCCACCTTGTGTACCGTTGATCACATTGAGATCTAGGTGAGCCAGAAAGAAGCTCTCATGTAATGATTTGAAGACCACAACCTTAGTATCACGATCATCTTTCAATGAAAGTACAAAGGCATTGATCTCGTTGATCAAGTCGAAAGTCAGCACGTTCACTGGTGGGTTGTTGATCGATACTGTTGCGATGCCATTTTGGTTAGTCACAGATAGTAGTGTCATGGGGTGTTCCTCTATTAGGTCGGGACTGAATGTTGTCTCCGTTATGTGCAGCTACTATAGATTTGTAATAAGATGAGAAAAATAGTCATATTGGCACTTGATTGGTGCCTTAAATGCAACAAAGGGCGTTATGGATATATCGAGTCGTTTATTATTGTTACTTGAAGTGGTTGAGCTGGGTTCGTTTGTCAAAGTGGCGGAGCAAAGAAACGTCGACCGTTCCGTTATCTCTAAACAGATCAGCCGTCTTGAAGAAGAGCTGGATGTTCGGTTACTCAATCGAACCACTCGTTCGTTATCTCTGACAGCTGCAGGCAATGAGATGGTCAATCAAGCGCATCAGCTTCGTGCACTGTTGAACGATACTCGACGCTTGGCGCAAAATTATCATGCAGAGCCTCGAGGGTTATTAAGAATCACCAGCTCGACCATGTTCGGTCGACAATATGTTCAGCAGGCGATTGCGGTTTTCCAGAAGCAGTATCCAGATGTTGATTTTGAATTGAGACTCGAAGACCGAATCGTCGATATGGTTAAAGAAGGGTTTGATATTGGTTTCCGTATTGGTAAGCCCAAAAACTCCAGCCTAATCAGCCGTAAGATAGCCAGAAGTCGATTGCTGATTGTCGCTTCACCTGAGTTCATTGCTCAGCATGGCGAGATCAACACCATCGAAAAGTTAGAGTCATTACCTGCGACTATCTATGCCGCTCCGGGTTTGTTGATTGATAAGTTTTCTTATGTCGATCAAGAGGGGCAAGCGCAGCATTTCCAGCTTAATGCCGCTTATAAAGTGAATGACGTTGAGATGATTTCCAAGAGCGCGCTAACTGGCAGTACTCTCGCGGTTGTCACGGCGCAGATGATTGAAGATGAAGTGCTCAGTGGAGAGTTAGTGCCTATTATGACTCACTTAAACTTGGATGACTTTGGCACTTTCTATGCGGTGTACCCACATCGAGATGCACCCATAAAAACCAAGCTCTTCATTGATACATTGAAAACCATTGTCGGTGAAGATAAACCTGTGTGGGAGCAAGGCATTCCCGGGTTTGACGACATGTATGGTAATCAGCGAACAAAATCATAGCTCAAAAAAATCAATACGTTAGGTTGCTTTGTTGCGCGTATTTTGTAATCTAGCCCAAACCTAAGTTTGAACGCAAACTTCAAGTTAAAATGAACTATAGTATACTGGTTATTATCAGGAAGAAACGGCTATTCAAACAGGAAGTGAAAGATCATGAGAAACATCGTATACCTCACCATAGGCCAGTTGGCTGAGCGCAGTGGCGTGGCTCCTTCGGCCTTACGCTTTTACGAAACCAAGGGGTTGATTGCTTCAATTCGTACTAACGGAAATCAGCGCCGTTATCAGTCGGCGATGTTGAGAAGAATTGCTTTGATACAAGTCGCGCAGTCGATAGGCTTCACGCTGGAAGAGATCACCGAAGAATTATCGACACTGCCGATGAACCATACCGCGACTAAGCGAGACTGGGAGCGGGTTGCTAAGAAGTGGCAGGGTCAACTCGACAGCAAAATGGCGCAGATTAAATCGCTACAAGAGAACTTAACCGGCTGTATCGGTTGCGGATGCTTGAGTATGCAAAAGTGCAACTTGCTAAATCCTGATGATATCTTGCATGACCAAGGGCAGGGCGCACAACGAATTGTTGAACAGACTAACTGAGTTCCCGAAAGGCATGGAGCAACGAACTAAGTTTCAGGTGTTTGCTCAATGGGTTAAGCAACAGTTGTGACCGAATAGCGTGCCTAGACAAACACGAATTATAGGTCTAGTTTAGGTTGTTCTTTCAATAGAAGAAGAGGTTAGTTATGTTCAGCCATGTTTTTCTCGGTACCGAAGATATTGTACGCGCGAAGGCTTTTTATGACCCAATCATGAAAGTGCTTGGTTATAGCGAAGGCTCTGTTGATTCTAAAGGGCGCTGTGTTTACGTTAGTCAAACAGGTGTGTTGGGCTTAACGAAGCCGATTGATGGTCAGCCTGCGACTCACGGCAACGGCATGACGGTGGGTTTTCTTGCGTCTTCTCCTGAAGTTGTAGATGAGTGGCATCGAGTTGGCGTCGAAAATGGCGGTACCAGCATTGAAAATGGCCCCGGAGCGAGAGGTTCTGACGAGCGTCGCTTGTACATGGCTTATTTGCGAGATCCTGATGGAAACAAGATTTGTGCAACGCACTTTATGCCGTAGTTTACGTTATGCCATCGTTCATTTTATGCCACAGTGGCGTATACTTAGTTCATATTGATGGTTCGGAGTTGGCTAAGTTGCGGCTCTGGACTTGTTAGCTTCCCGATAACTCAAAATTTTGCAAAGGACTGGCTAGATGAAACCGAACGAACTGTTTTATGAAAGTTTTGAGCGCTGCCGGATTGACCAAGAATTTCTCGAAACGTTTTTGGCTGATTTTTGCGAGCATAACCCAAGGTTTTCAGAACGTTTTGAAAATATAGGGTTAGAGCAACAAACCAAGATGCTTAAAGCCTCGATCATTCTTATCTATAACTCTGCTGGTCTACCAAGCGTGCGTAACTCAGTAAAGAAATTGGGTAAAAGGCATAAAGACCTAGGGCTGGATATTTCCGAGATTGAGCTCAACGAGTGGTTCAGTTCGTTACTCAATACAGTTAAAAAATATGACCCTCACTACGATGAAAGCGTCGAACAAGCTTGGACAGAAACTCTCGAGGCCGGCTTAACTATCATGAAGAAAGAGTGCGTAGTTCCAAACACTGTGAATAACTAGGTCGTTGATGGGTAGTTTTGCTTGTTCGTTAGTTAAAACCGGCATTAACTCTTGAAAGATTGACATTGTCAGGTAAGCCTAACGATATCAGGCTTACCTCTTATTGTTTGACTAGAAATGAGCAGCCCAACCAATCAGGAACCCTTGCGATGCGGTATCGTATTCAAAGGTCCCCTTGTTTTCGTAATCAACCCAGGTCGATTTGTAGGCAACATTTAAGTCAGACCAACTGTTTATCTGGTATCGCACGCCAGTTAACAGAGATGAGGTAAAGTTGGTGTCACTACCAAGCCCTGCATCAATGGTTGCGTGAAACTTCCAATCCTTATTGATCTGCGTTATCCATCTCACACCTACTTGGTAGTCAACCCAATCTTCATCAAGTGATCGGTCGACACTTAACCTACCACCTGAACCGTAAAGCTTGGTATCAATGTCGTTATCCCACCAACGAAGCCCAAACAGATAATCAATCGTGCCAAAATCGTATTGGTAGCGCTTAAAACCCTTCACATCTAAAACACCTTGTCGGATATCAAGGTTGCCTCTTAATAACTCTGCGTTGGATCCTAATACCGAGTTTGTTTTTCCGCTTAGTTTCATGAAGCTGTAGTCAATGTAATAGCCCCATTGATTGTCATAGTCACCCTCTAAACGCACCATTGCGGTCATATCAAGATGATCCATGATGAATGAAGGATCAACATCAACATCTGCTGACAAATTACCAATGGTGCTGTCTCCACGAATATTGAGTGCGAGCGCGTAGATTTCGAAACTATGTTGCCACTTTTTTGTATCCATCGGTGTACTTGCTTCTTGCGCACTTACGGTTGAACTAGCCATTAATACTGATGCGATTAGGTAACGCCATTTAGCCATATCGATATCCTTATCTTTTGTGTGAAGTAGCAAGTTTATGAATGTGCCTTCCGGGGGGCAATTTTCATATATGCAACTTGTATATTGCTGATTGTAGACTATGTTTTTTGAAATGAGCCAAGTTAAAAGAGTTAGGGTATGAAGCCACAGAGTATTTTCTTGTTCGTTGCAGTTTTAGGTTTAACACCTATTGCACTGTCTTATGGTTATGCCCCCGTAGTCTCTCTTGACTATCTATTTGGTATCGACGCCACACCCATCAACGTTACTCATATCTTTCGTGCAGTGATGGGGCTTTATTTAGCTCTGGCGTTGTTTTGGGTGTTTGGCGCACTGTTCAAAAAGTATCGACTGCCAGCGCTCTATAGTTTGGTGGTATTCATGTTGGGTTTAGCTGCCGGACGAGTCATCAGTTTGGTGGTGGATGGCATGCCGCATTGGCTACTTTTTGTTTATCTAATATTGGAGTTGGGCTTTGGTTTAGTTGGTTTAAAAATGATTCATAAAGAGCAATCTGAAACAGTATAAGGACATTCTATGAAAAGGATTTTCCACCTTGTTGTGATGAGTGTGTTGAGTAGCTTTTCGCTATCGGCATGGTCAGCACAAGAGCAACCGAATATTTTTGTTATCTTCACGGATGATATTGGGATCTCAAACCTGAGTGCTTATCACAATGGTGTGATGAGTAGTGAAACACCAAACATCGATAGTATTGCTGAAAAGGGCATGCTACTCACAGATTATTATGCGCAGCCATCGTGTACGGCCGGGCGCTCTGCATTCTTAACGGGGCAACTTCCTGTTCGAACAGGCATGCACTCTGTTGGGTTACCGGGTGGCCCAGTTGGTTTAAGTGCTGACACGCCAACGCTTCCTGAGGTTCTTAAAACCATGGGTTATGTGACGGGTCAATTTGGTAAGAACCACCTTGGTGACCGAGATGAATTCCTACCAACAATGCACGGATTTGATGAGTATTGGGGTTGGTTGTATCACTTGAATGCAATGGAATACACAGAAGATCCAGATTGGCCAAAAGATGGCTCTTTGGATGCCTTTGCACCTCGTAATGTCATATACGCAAGATCAGACGGTAAAGGTGGTCAAACGATCGAAGACGATGGTGCATTGTCGATCGAGCGTATGCGTACACTCGATGACGAAGTAAATAAACACGCGATCAACTTCATCGAAAGGGCGGTTGAGGCGGATAAGCCCTTCTTCACTTGGTACTGTCCATCACGCGGTCACGTTTGGACGCACCTTTCACCTGAATACGAAGCGATGCTCGGCCAAAACGGTTGGGGCCTTCAAGAAGTGGTCATGAAAGATCTTGATGATCACGTCGGTGAGATGATGGCGAAGATGGAAGAACTCGGTATTGCCGACAACACCATCATCATTTTCACTGCCGATAACGGCCCTGAGATCATGACTTGGCCTGATGGCGGCATGACACCTTATCACGGTGAGAAAGGCACAACTTGGGAAGGTGGCGTAAGAGCCCCTGCTCTGGTTAGCTGGCCGGGTAAAATCCCTGCGGGTACTGTAGGCAATGGCATCTTTGATGGTATGGACTGGTTACCCACTCTGGTCGCTGCGGCTGGTGGTCCAACGGATCTAAAAGAAAAACTGCTGAAAGGTCACGATGGCTTTAAAGCGCACCTTGATGGTTACAACCAAGTGGATATGCTGACTGAGAAAGGCGAGTCAAACCGTAAAGAGATCTACTACTACGAACGAGACAAGCTGCAAGCGGTTCGTGTTGGTGATTGGAAAGCGCATTTCGTGGTTCAGAATCACGGTTGGAGTGGCCCGAAAGAAGAACTTAACGCGCCATTGCTGTTCAACCTGCGTCGTGATCCTTACGAGCGAGCAGCTGAAGAGTCGGGTATGTACTTGAAATGGATGGGGCAGAAGATGTGGGCATTTGGCCCTGCTCAAGCGGCGGTACAGCAACACCTAGCGACCTTCAAAGAGTGGCCACCTAAGACGCCAGAAACTCAGCCAGACAATACCGGTGGTGTGGGGAATTAGCGTACACTCACTTCCAGAACCTAAATAAACAAAGCTCAGCCCCTAAGTTTTAGAAACCTAGGGTGTTGGGCTTTTGTTTTGCTAAAAGAAAAAGGCTATCAGAAGAAGTGAACTAGTCCTCAAGAGGAAGCTGATAGCTGTTTTTCAACTCTTTTACTGAGATGTTGGACTGAATCGCACTCACGCCTTTCACTCTTCGAATCGAGCTAATACGCTCAAAGTACTCTTCTAAATCTTTCGCCAACACTTGCACCATGTAATCGGCGCCGCCTGCAATGCAGTGACACATTGGAATCCAATCGGTTACCGCGACAAACTCTTCGAACGGTTCTGTGTTTTCAACTTCATGATTGCCTAGTGTTACAAGGGTAAAACCAGCCACATGAAAGCCTAATTTCTTACGATTCAGCTTAGCGGCGTAACCATCGATATAGCCAGTTTCCTCCATGCGTTTCCAACGACGCCAGCATGGGGTTTCGCTGAGGTTGACCTTCTCTGCGAGCTTGCTGTTGCTCATGCGTCCGTCTTGCTGGATATGCTCTAAGATGGCGATATCTGTGTCATCTAACACTTCTTTGGTGGATTCTTTCTGTTTCATGGCTATTTTAGAAAAGTCTTGCTCAAATTTGGATTAATATTAGCCTATATAGCAATTTAATTCCTAGTCGAATCTGTAAACTCTCTCCCTATAAATACTTTACTTATTAGGAGTGAGAGGAAATGAGCTCTCAATTAATGCTGGCGTTCTTGCTATTTTCAACATCAATTGCAATTACCCCTGGGGCAGGCAATATCGCATTACTTGGGATTTCAAGTCGTTATGGATTTGCTGCGACTTTACCTTTTATCTCTGGGAACGCTGTTGGCATCATCATCGTACTGGCGGGTTCTAGTGTCGGTTTGGTGAGCCTATTTACCCTTTACCCAGAGCTATACAGCATTTTGAAATACGCGGGTGCGGCTTATTTGCTGTTCATGGCGTGGTCGATTGCGAATATGCAAATCGAAGAAAGCACCACCGACAATCGTTCAGGCTTTGTGTCGGGTGTGTTGGTGCAGGTGTTAAATCCTAAAGGTTGGATAGCGTCATTAACCGTGTTTTCGCAGTTCATCACTCCGAATGCAGATTACTTGATTCAAGTCGTGACCATTACCGCGGGTATGGTGATTACCGGTGTACCGTGCATGTTGGTGTGGGCGTATTGCGGCACTATGCTTAAAAAGCTACTGCAATCACCAAAACAGATGATGTTTGTGAACCGTTGCTTGGGCGGAAGCTTAGCGATGGTGGTTGCCTTTATGCTTTATCAACCGGCGTAAATCACAAAGAAAAAAACCACTCCTAAATCCATAGGAGTGGCGTCTAAATGTCGACTAAGTCGTTAACAGTAAAGAATTAAGTTAACAAATATTTAAGGAACTTGAGTTAAAAGCTTTAAGCTTTTCAGTGTAAAGATTAAGCGGTTTCTGCCTCTTTAACTGGAGCTGAGTTACGAATTAGGTGGTCAAATGCACCTAAGCTTGCTTTTGCACCTTCACCCATCGCAATGATGATCTGTTTGTAAGGTACGGTTGTTACGTCACCCGCTGCGAACACACCTTTCATTGATGTTGCGCCATGAGCGTTAATTTCAATTTCACCGCGTGGTGAGAGCTCAACTTTCGAACCCTTCAACCATTCGCTGTTTGGCATCAGGCCGATTTGAACAAAGATACCTGCGAGTTCAATCTGTTTAAGTTCATTGGTGTTGCGGTCTTTGTATTCCAGACCGGTTACACGGTTGCCATCACCAATCACTTGCGTTGTTTGTGCCATCTTGATGATTTCGATGTTTGGTGTTGCGTTCGCTTTGTCGATAAGTACTTGGTCAGCGCGCAGTGTGTCCGCAAACTCAAGCACAGTTACGTGTTCCACGATACCTGCTAGGTCGATAGCCGCTTCAATACCTGAGTTACCGCCACCAATAACCGCTGTTTTCTTACCTTTGAACAAAGGACCGTCACAGTGTGGGCAGTAAGCGACACCTTTATTGCGGTACTCTTGCTCACCCGGAACGTTCATTTCACGCCAGCGCGCACCAGTACTGGTGATCACCGTACGAGCTCGCAGTGTTGCACCGCTTTCTAACTCAATATGGATGTAACCGTCTTCTGTGTCTTCTGCCGCAATGATGTTTGCAGCGCGCTGCTCAGTCATTACTTCAACACCGTACTCTTTTACGTGCTCTTCAAGGCTTGCCACTAACTTAGGGCCAGTTGTCGCTTTCACAGAGATAAAGTTTTCAATCGCCATGGTATCCATCACTTGACCACCGAATCGGTCAGCAACAACACCAGTGCGAATGCCTTTACGTGCCGCATAAATTGCCGCTGAAGAACCCGCAGGGCCGCCGCCTACAACCAATACATCAAACGGTGCTTGTTGGTTTAGGTTTGCCGCTTTCTTTTCTGCTGCGCCTGAATCGACTTTGTTCAATATTTCAGCCAGTGACATACGGCCTTGACCAAATAGCTCACCGTTAATGAATACGCTCGGTACTGCCATGATGTCGCGAGACTTCACTTCGTCTTGAAATGCTGCGCCGTCGATCATGGTTGTCTTAATCAGAGGATTAATCGCCGACATCATGTTGAACGCTTGAACTACTTCTGGACAGTTTTGGCATGATAGCGAGATGAAAATCTCGACATTAAGCTCTTGATCTAATTCTTTTACTTGCTCGATTACGTCAGCTTCAAGCTTGATAGGGTGACCACCACTATGAAGCAGTGCCAGTACCAGTGAGGTGAACTCGTGACCCATCGGTAAACCTGCGAAGCCAATCGCTGTACCTTTCTCTTGGTTCACCACCTGCATGATAGGGCTGCGAGTGCTTGCGCTATCATCGCGAGTCACTTCAATTTTGTCAGTGAGAGAGGCGATATCATTCGCCAGATCTTGAAGTTTGTTTGCGGTATCGCTGTTATCAAGGCTCAGCACTAACTGAACATTGGTTTTTAGGTTTTCTAGGTATGCTTTTAGCTGCTGCTTCATTGCTTGATCTAACATAATCGTGCCTGCTCTTAAATTCTGTGTCTTGGTATTGACCAATACCTTCTTGCTGAAAAAGGAAAATAAAAAGGGGGCGCAAGTCGGCAAATATTGTGTTGTTGATGTTTTGAAAGGGTGGCGCGCAACTGCCCTTTAGGAGGGAGGCCGAAGCGCGCCTGTAGAACCGTTTTATTTGTTCTTTTTAGATAGGCTTAGATTAAATCTTACCTACTAGGTCTAGAGATGGCGCTAGAGTCTCTTCGCCTTCTTTCCATTTAGCTGGGCAAACTTCACCTGGGTGAGCGGCTACGTATTGTGCTGCTTTAACTTTGCGTAGTAGGTCTTCAGCGTCACGGCCGATGCCTTCAGCTGTGATTTCCATTGCTTGGATAACGCCTTCAGGGTCGATTAGGAAAGTTGCACGGTCTGCAAGGCCCTGACCTTCACGCATAACGTTGAAGTTGTTGGTGATGTTGCCTGTTTGGTCGCCTACCATGAAGTATTCGATAGTGCCGATTTTGTTAGAAGTATCGTGCCATGCTTTGTGAGAGAAGTGAGTGTCAGTTGATACTGAGTAAACTTCTACGCCGCGAGATTGAAGCTCTGCGTATTTGTCTTGTAGGTCAACTAGCTCAGTTGGACATACAAACGTGAAGTCTGCTGGGTAGAAGAAGAATACAGCCCACTTGCCTTTAACGTCTTGCTCAGTGATTTCTACGAATTCGCCGTTTTTGAATGCTGTTGCGTTGAATGGTTTGATTTCTGTGTTGATCATGATTCGGCTCTCTTTCTAATTTGTAGTGTTTAACGCTATCCCGCGTCGATGGAGCTATATTGCATTCGCACCGAAAATTAGTGAAATCGGACATTTCTATAGATTCAATAGGCGAATCCTATCTTCGAAAGGAAAGGACTATCGGTAAAAGCTATCAACAAAAACGATTAACAAAAGCCATCAAACATCAGCAACCCCAATTTGAGTAGCTATGCTTTTTAGGTTGCTCTCTATTTAGGTAAGCAGTATTTGGTTCAGTATCTATGTAGGTAAGGGGAAGTACGGTTTCTTTACGCGAGTTGAGTTGTTATACCAATCTGTAAATAACAAAAAATTATCATTAATATAATTTATGATAATTTCAGTTAATCGTCGCATCTCCATATACTCTCTCCATCGAAACGAAACACCGAAGCTAATCTTCGGAAAGCACAGAATTAAAAACGAATTTGGAGCAAGTTATGAAAATGAATCACGTAGGCATCATGGTTGGCGACATGGACAAAGCAGTAGAGTTTTACACGAAAGCGCTGGGTCTAAGAATCGTAATGAACAACACCAAAGTAATGGAAGAGCGCGAATCAGCAATCGGCCGTATGTGTATCGCAGTATTTGGTGAAGGCTTCAAAGGCTTCAACATTGCACACCTAGTCACATCTGATGGCATCGGTGTTGAGCTGTTCGAAATGAAAGATCGCCAAGAGCGTCACGAAGTTGATTTCTCTCGCCTAGGCATCTTCCACTTCTGTCTACAGCTTCCAAAAGAACAGTTCCATTCAGCTATCAAGCGCGTTGAAGAGTATGGCGGTAAGGTTCGTATGGACATCATGCGTTACCACCCAGAAGACGAACTAAAACAAGCACAAATGGTTTACCTAGAAGACCCGTTTGGCAACCTATTCGAATTCTACTCGCACACATACGAAGATACGTACGCGACTGATTACGAGTAATAGCGTTACTGCCTTCCATAGGTAGAAAAACCGAAACACCCCCTAAAGAGGATTGGTAGCGATACCAATCCTTTTTTTGTGTCTGTAGGGCTTAATTTAGGTTCATCGCGGCTTT
>NZ_JBFRUJ010000055.1:0-74417 GCF_041474575.1 Vibrio sp. 10N.222.51.C5 | reverse complement strand
GACCTTGCTGACCTTGCTGATCTTGCTGATTTTGGTCTTTCTGGTCTTTGGCGTCAGAATCGTCTTGCTGTTGCTGTTGCTGTTGCTGTTGCTGTTGCTGTTGCTGTTGCTGTTGCTTCTGAGCCTGTTCGACAATCTCTAGGTTCTTCTTGGCATAAGCATGCTCAGGGTTGCTTTCAAGAATACGTTGATACTCTTGGATCGCTTGGTCGTACTTACCTTGTTGGGCTTGAGCGTTAGCAAGGTTGTAGCGAGCATCTTCACTAGAAAGCTCTTGCAGCGTCTGCTCTGCGGCTTCGAAATCACCGGCTTTGTATTGAGCAATGCCTTTCCACTCTTGTTGGGTGAACTGTTCAGCAGCTTGTTGGAAGTCCTCGTCCTGATACAGCTGATAGCCTACTTGATCATTGGTTTTCCACGGGTTCGCAAACGCAGTATTTGGTTGGCTAAAAGAGATAACTCCAGCTAAGGCACACCAAATAATCCCTTTCCTGAATAATCCAAGTGCCGGAAGTAATAGCAAAGGCAGTAACCAGAAACCGTTGTTCACTCTGGTGTTGAGTGAGTTCTTGGTCTTGGTTACTTCCGATGTTGTTGCAACGCGGTCGAGGTAGCTCGCGATGTGTTCAACATCTGAGTTATCAAATTGAACTTCAGTGAACGTGCCACCATAGCTGCGTGTAAGCTCGCGCATGTTCTTCAAGTTGGTTCTTGCCACCACGGTTTGTCCTGAGTCGCTTTGCAGCATCGACCCCGTAGGTAACGAGATTGGCGCACCGTTTTCACTCCCTACAGCTAGAATCGACAATGTCCAATCGTTGCCAGAGAGTAGGGAGTCGATCTGCTTCTTCTCTTGGTCATCGATGTCATCAGCAATCAATACCAAATCACCTTGGTAGATCTTCGCGCGAGTCATCATATCAATCGCAAGCTTAACGGCTGATGCGGCATCACCACCTTGATAAGGCATGATATCTGGCGATAGGTTAGGCACTAGGTTTTTGATGGTGTTGATGTCTGACGTTAGCGGGCTAATGGTGTAAGCATCCCCAGCATACGCCACCATGCCTGTTAGCCCTTCTTTCCACAATGAAAGCAGATCCAGAGCCTTGTATCGCGCTTGAGTTAAGCGATTCGGCTTAATGTCGGTGGCATACATAGACATCGACATATCCATGATCACAACTCGTGCCTGCGTTTTTTCAAAGCTCGGCTGTTCGTTTTTCTCGAAGCTTGGTCCAGCTAATGCAATAACGCCGACCAGCCACCAAATACCGAAGTAAGTACTGCGATTTTTCGATGGCTTACTCGATTCTGGTGCCAAGTATCGCGCGATGTGTGACGCGAGTAATCCTTGCTTAGATTGTGTCTTGCTCAGCCACCAAATAGCGGGCAGCACGACAAGCGCCAAGAACCAATATGGGTAGATAAAAGTAAAGTTAGACATTGTTTCTCCTAATGGCTAACAGCATAAATGCGAAGAACATTGCCGCCGACAGTGGCCATACAAACCACTCTTGTTGCGGTCGCCAGATCTTAGTGGCGTTCGTCACGGGCTCTAACTGGTTAATGGTGTCGTAAATCGTCGCTAACTCTTTGCTGTCACGCGCTCGGAAGTACTGACCGCCGGTGCGTTTGGCAATTTCTATTAGTGTACGTTCATCCAAGTCTTGAGCAGTATTGACTTTGCGCGTCATGAAGAACTCTTTGACCATCATCTCGCCTGCACCGACACCCACGGTGTAAATCGTCGCGTCGTATTTCTTTGCAATATCCGCCGCTTCTAATGGGTCTAATACCCCGGCGGTATTACTGCCGTCGCTGAGTAGAATCATTACACGTTGGGGCGCATCGCTATCGACAAAGGTTTTGGTGGCAAGACCAATACCATCACCAATCGCGGTTTGAGTACCAATCAGTTTTAACACCGCTTGATTGAGCTGTTGTGAAAGCGTATCTCTATCTAGCGTAAGCGGGGTCTGCAAGTAGGCGTGATCAGCAAATAGTACCAATCCGACTCGGTCACCTTTACGACGCTCAATAAAGTCACTCAACACGCGTTTCACCGCCGACAAGCGGTCGATGTATTCGCCATTGAACTGCATGTCTTCTTGGCTCATCGAGTAGGAGAGGTCGACAACCAACATTAAATCACGATGCTTCGGCTGAAACTCCACCGGTTCGCCATACCATACAGGGCGTGCGCTCGCCGTAACCAGCAGAAGCCAGATAATCACGGACAACGCCTTTGGTAAGCGACTGCTCGGTGTTTTGGTATTGCTGTCTTCTGGCAGAAATGGAAGCCTTAGGGCATTGCTCGATTCTGACTTTGGTGAGAACAAGTAAACGAGCAACGGTAGTGGCGCGATGAAGAACATCCACCACCAAACGAACTCGATGTTTAGCAAGTCCCCGCTTAGAAACATAGGGCTTAGAAAATCACTCATAACGACCTCGCTTTGGAGGAAGTGCTTTACGAAGCCAAGTTTCGCAATCATTAACTAATTGTTGTTGAGCCTTTTTCTGTTCGTCGTTCATAAGGGCTACATCTTGATAGAGCGCTTGTTGCCACTGGGATTGTTTTGCTACAAATAACGGCTTCGCCAATTGCGCATCTAAGAACTTCAACCAATCATCACCAGACAAACCTGCAATTTTTTCACGAGGGAAATAGCTCAGTGCTGCTTGACGAAGGATGCGTTGTGCTTTGCTCGGAGACAAGCCATCTTGGGACTGACTATTACTAAAGTAAGACAGCGCTTCTTGTTTCGCCTGTTGATTGTTTTTTCTACGTTTTAGAATGAAAAACACCAAGGCAATCAGGAAAATGGCTGTGATAATGACTGCCCACCAACCCCACGCCAAAGGCCACCAAGTCGGGGCGTCTGGCGCAATAACCGGACTTAAATCTAAGGGCTGTTTCATGACTGAGCTCCTGATATCTGGCTCATGAGTGACTGCGCACTCGACAGCGAGCTATAGGGTATAGCGAGAGACAACCCCATCTGTTGCAGCTGCTGTTTCTTAAGCGAAAAAGCATGGTTAAGCTTTTGCTTTTCTTTATTAGAAGAGAAATTAAACCATTGAGTTTTGCTACCATCGGTGACCTGTTTAGAACCTTTATAGGCGGTTTCACCTTGCTCTAGCGGATCGTAGAAATGCACCAGACGTACTCTGTTGTGCCTCCGAATTTGACTGATAAGTGAGTAGTCACTTTCTTGGTAACGCACAAAGTCACTGAGCATAATAATATCGCTTCCTTTAGGGCAAAGCTGGTGCAGAGATTTCAGCCCATGCTCTAAGGTCGTGTCATTATGATTGTCGTGATGAGTCAGCGCTGCATTATTGATTTCTATGACTTTTTGCAAAATACGCAGTGGAGCATGGTTGCTTGCACTTGGCTTGATCTCAATGACCTCTTTGCCAGTATCGATCACCGCGCCAATTCGATCTTTTTGAGCCACAGTAAGCCAGCACAGTTGGCTAGCAAAGTGTGCAAGTTGAACCGATTTCAGCAACAAGGTTGAGCCGAAAATCATACTGCTTGATAGATCCAAGAATAAAATGACAGGCTGTTCTCGTTCTTCAGAGAAAAGTTTGGTATGCGCTTTGCCCGTTCTGGCTGTTACACGCCAATCAATGCTGCGAATGTCATCTCCCGCTTGATATTGACGAACTTCAGAGAAATTCATCCCGCGACCTTTACGGTTGCTCTCGTGTTGGCCGTTAAGCTGTGACCAAAGGCTCTTGGCGGGAGGCAACCAGCGAACAGACTGCGCTTTGTATTGCAGCAGCTCATCCAGATTTAACGTGACGCCGTCACTATGGTTGGGTAGTTGATTATTCATGCGCGTATCCCTATGCGCTGCCAACCAATGAAATAAGGTGTGCGATCACTTGGTTTGCGGTGACACCTTCAGCTTGTGCGTGGTAGCTGCGCAGTAGACGGTGGCGTAACACAGGGAATGCCATCGCTTGAACGTCTTGTGGCGTGACGTAATCTCGTCCTGCAAGCCAAGCGTGAGCGCGGGCACAACGGTCTAACGCAATGGTTGCACGCGGGCTGACACCCATGTCTAACCATTGATCAAGTTGGTCACTGTATTGCTTAGGTTGGCGAGTCGCCATAACCAGTCTGATGATGTACTGCTCAATGGTGTCTGCCATGTGAGTGTTGAGCACTTCTTGGCGCGCTTCAAAGATCGTTTGCTGAGATATCTGTTGTGGCTGAGCTGATTCGTTACCTTGAGCCTCACCACGGTTGAGTCGTAAGATCTCAAGCTCGCTTTCCATATCTGGGTATTCAACCTCTAGGTGAAGCAAGAATCGGTCTAACTGAGCTTCCGGTAGCGGGTAAGTCCCTTCTTGTTCAATTGGGTTCTGTGTTGCCATTACCAAAAATAGCTCAGGCAGCGCATAGGTTTTTCGACCGGCAGTTACTTGTTTTTCTGCCATCGCTTCCAGCATTGCCGCTTGAACTTTCGCCGGAGCACGGTTGATCTCATCCGCTAGAATCAATGAGTTGAAAATCGGGCCTGATTGGAAAGTGAACTCCCCAGTCTCAGGGCGAAAAATGTCGGTACCCGTCAAATCAGCTGGCAACAGATCGGGAGTGAATTGAATACGGTGGAAGTCACCCTCAACACAGTCAGCCAATGATTTTACTGCGCGAGTTTTTGCTAAGCCGGGAGGTCCTTCAACGAGGATATGACCATCTGCTAAAAGGGCGATCATCAGTTGCTTAACGAGCTCTTTTTGACCAATGATTTGAGACTCTAGATAGTTTTGAAGGACTTCGAAATTTGTTTTGTGCATTTTGGACTCTCTGGGTATCCATTTGATTTTTATTTTGAGTATTGGTCACTGATTTCGAGGAAAAAGTTCCAGTACATTTGCGTAATTTATTTTTTCAAAATTGGAAATATTTACAAGTGGTTAGCTAAAAACATCGTTAGGTTGTGATTATTACTATATCAATTGGTTTTTATATACAAAAGCTCGGCGGTGGGGAGTGGTTTGAGTTCGGTTGGGTCTCAGGGGGTGAGAACTAAAATTGACTCTCGACAATGCGGTATTTGCTTAGTTAATTCATGCTCAAGGTGAATATTTCTAATTGTTACATCATATTTGCAGTTTTTTGAGAAGAAAGTCTCTAGTTTTATTGGTTGTGGCCGATACATCACTCAGATTGTGCATTGCTTGTTGGAGTGCACTAAAAAAGTCCTGTTCAGGGTATACCAATAACGAGCGATTCTTTTTAAAGGTCCAAATATGTTTAAAACTAACTCTCTGAGTATCAAGCAAAAAGTTGTACTTGGAATTACCTTTGCGGTTCTTGCATCGACAGTGATTGTCGGCGCAATGGCACAACAACAAGCAAGAGATGTATTAAGTCATCGATTGATCGATATTGAACTTCCAGGAATGCTAGAGCGAATCAATGGTGAAATTGACCGAGAAGTCTCTCAGCTATTACTAGCGGCGGAGCAAATTGCTTCAAATGAATTTATTTCTGATGCTATCGAATCGACCGATCGCGATCCGGCACTAGAAAATAAACTGGTTAAACAGCTGAACAATGTTCGTAACCAGTATCAGTTGAACGATGCCTCAGTGGCGAACCGTCAAACGGCTTACTACTGGAACCAAAATGGTTTCCTGCGTCAGTTAAACCAACAGCAAGATGGTTGGTTCTTTGGCTTTACGCAATCTGGACAGCCGACCATGGTGAGCATGTTCCAAGAAGCCAATGGCGAAGTGAAGATGTTTGCTAACTACCAACAGCCTTCTGGTTTGGCTATGTCTGGTCTATCAAAGTCGATGGATGACATGGTTAACCTGCTGAACGGTTTCAAGATTGAAAATACCGGTTTTGTCTTCTTAACCGATAGCCAAGGTGATGTTCAAATTCATCGCGAGCGTTCTCGCAGTGACTCTTCACTTCAACAACTTTACGGTCCTCAAGCAAGCCAACTACTGAACAAGTCGGGCTTCAACCTGATTACTACAGAAAGCCAAGGCCAAGAGCTGTTCGTGGCGAGCTTGTATGTGTCTTCAATGGACTGGTTCGTTATTGGTGTGGTACCAACCGGTGAAGTGTTTGCTGAGCTTGATGCGACTGCGCAGAAGATGCTGATCATGACTGCGGTTGTGGCGTTAGTCTTTATCCTAATGGGCGTAGTTCTGGCGAACAGCATTACTCAACCGATCAAGCTTTTGGCTAAGCGTTTCGGCGACTTAGGTGAAGGCGACGGTGACCTTGCACAGCGTATCGAAGTGAAAGGCAACGATGAAATTGCACAGCTTTCAAAAGGCTTCAACGGATTCATTGAAAAGATTCACGAGTCGATGAAAGAGGTGTGTTCGACAAGCCAAGCGCTTCAAGTGGCGGCAGAGAGTGTTTCTAGCAAAGCCCACATCACCCACGACAACAGCCAAGAACAGCGCGACCAAACGCTTCAAGTGGTGGCTGCAATTAACCAAATGGGTATGACCATCAGCGAGATTGCATCGAACGCGGCAACCGCAGCAGAAACGGCAACTCAAGCTTCAGGCAATACGGAAGTAGGCCGCTCTGTGGTGAACAAAGCAAAAGACGCGATCAGTCGTTTGGCGCAAGATATTGAAAGCACAGGTCAGGTAGTAGAGCAACTGGCTTCTACAACTCAAGACATCGGCTCTATTCTGGGTGTTATCCGTGATATTTCAGAGCAAACTAACTTACTTGCACTGAACGCTGCGATTGAAGCCGCACGTGCCGGTGAACAAGGTCGCGGTTTTGCTGTCGTAGCAGATGAAGTACGTAACCTAGCAAGCCGTACTGCAGATTCAACGGAAGAGATTCAGAAGATGATCAACCAACTGCAAAGCGATGCTAAAGATGCGGTAACGGCAATGAGTGCGGGTAAGGTGATTACCCTTGAAGGTGTATCGGCTTCGGATGAAGCGGTAGACGTGCTGAGTGGCATTTCAGACCGTATCGTTGATATCACAGACCGTAACACTCAAGTGGCAACGGCAACGGAAGAGCAATCAACCGTAGTTCACACCATCAACCAGAACATTGAAGAGATTAACGCAATCAACGAAGTGACAACGAGCACGGCTGAGCAACTTGCTGAAGCGAGCCAAGAGCTTCGTGATCTATCGTCTCGTCTAGATAAGATGGTTGGTTTATTTAAGCTTTAATTCTTTCAAGCTGTAACATGGCTTAGAAAGGGATATAGACGAAGAGCTGGATTCATTTCATCGTGAATTCAGCTCTTTTTATTTACGGGCTTGTTTTCTTCTAACTGACGTTCGCTTGATCTGGTTTCGGGCTTTGCACTCAATCGCCCTAGCATCATAGGGCGTAAATGAGTAAAATCTGGTTAGGTTTAATATTTAGGTAAGTATCATGAGCGATTTTGAAAAAGAACTAGAGCAGATGACTCAAGAGATGGGCGATGAGCCTGAGGTGAAACTGCCATCACTTGAAGAGCAAAAAGCAATTGTTGCTGAGTTCAAGCGACTAGAAGCGGAAGGCAAACTGACTCCTGAAGTGTTAGAGAAGCATTTTGGCCAGTTCAACAAACAGAATGATACGCCAATTCACTAAGTTGATTTAGACAGGTTTCATGTCTGAAAGAAGTGATATTAGCGGTTGGGTTCATAGCCTAACTAACAGATAAAGGTCTAGCGCTTGCTAGACCTTTTTTATTGCCGCTAGCGAAAGACCGAGTGGCTGACTCATGAACTATTCAATGTAAGTGAAACTCGTATCCAACACATAAAAATATCCAGCACATAAAAAAATCCCCCTTACTGAGTAAGAGGGATTCGATATGGGCAAGTTATATCCTAAAAGGCTAAGCGATTAGTCTGTGCCGTATTCTTTGTACAAACGACGACATGCGCGGCCATCGCTGTGGAACAGGTGACAACGGTGCGCTGGAATACCAATCGCCAACTTGTCACCTGATTCGATTTTCAACGTGTCTGGCTGGCGATAGATAACATCAGCATCGGCACTTTCAAGGTTTAGGTAAACCTGAGTTTCGTTACCTAGTTTCTCTACCATCATCACGTCAGCTTCAATCGTCGCGTCACCTGATTCAGCAGACATCAAGTGTTCAGGGCGAATACCCAGAGACATACGATCGCCAGCATTGACAGTCGTACCATCAACAGGGATCCAGAAAGTCATGCCATTAGAAAGTTGTACCAATACGCGTTCTGCTTCAGCTTGTTCAATGTGTACCGACATGAAGTTCATCTTCGGTGAGCCAATAAAGCCAGCAACGAAACGGTTTTGAGGGTAGTGGTAAAGGTCAAGCGGCTTACCGACTTGAGATACATAACCACCATCCAGAACAACGATCTTATCCGCCATTGTCATCGCTTCCACTTGGTCGTGGGTAACGTAGATCATGGTACAACCCAGTTGACGCTGTAGCTTGGTGATTTGCGAACGCATTTGAACACGTAGCGCGGCATCTAGGTTTGATAAAGGCTCATCAAGTAGGAATACGTTTGGTTGAGAAACCAGAGTACGACCAATCGCAACACGTTGACGTTGACCACCAGAAAGCGCTTTAGGTTGGCGCTCAAGAAGGTGACCAAGCTGAAGGATTTCTGCAGCATGTTCAACGCGTTTGTCGATCTCAGCTTTATTTGCGTTTGCTAGCTTAAGACCGAAAGACATGTTGTCGTATAGGTTAAGGTGAGGGTAAAGCGCATAAGACTGGAATACCATACCTACGCCACGCTTTGACGGTTCAACGTCATTCATGCGTTGGTCGCCAATGTACAAATCACCAGACGTAATGTCTTCTAGACCTGCGATACAACGTAATAGCGTCGATTTACCACAACCTGATGGTCCAACGAATACTACGAATTCACCTTCGTTGATGTCTAAGGTTACGTCCTTAGAAATCTGTACATCACCATATGATTTATAAACGTTTTTTAACGTGACACTCGCCATCTAGCTTGTCCTCGATCGATCAAATTTTAAGTTTTACTGCTTATCATTATAAGAAATTTTTGGGTCAGCAGTAACTGTAGGAATTGGTAAGTATTGAGTGAGTAAGAAAAAAGTGGGTGAGACTTGGCTTCTTTAACCAAGCCCACCCGTCATAGCCAAACTGATGCCCATTTCCCCCACATCCAGCTAAACCTCCCCCGTGATTCAATCACAGATTTAGCTCGATGCTAATATAAGACACCAGCGGGCAGTGAAGCCAACTAAATGAATAATGCGTCAACGCATAACACTTGCCGGTAAAGGGTTCTTACTATCCACTCTTGGATGAATGCAGTTTCGGTGAATTGGCGTAAGGGTACATCCTCCTAATGGAAAATTAACTAGGGGGAGTAGGAGGGGAGGAGTAGATAAATGGGGTTATTAATAATTGGCGATCCAGTTCAAATAAATCCACCGCGTAACGGTGATGTTGATCACGATGAGTATACGTTTTGTGATTGCAGTCTCTAATCTGACCGGATGGCGATCACGAATTTAAGCCATAATAGCTAGGGCGTAGTGGCTAGGATGATGAGCTAGGGTCTGTTTTCTCAGATCATAACCTCCGAAAACTGGCTCGTCTTGGTAGATGTGCCCTACGTATAAATATAAAAAGGATATTCACATGAAAAACGCTCTAAGCGCTGTAGCTCTAGGTACAATAGTTGCTCTGGGTTCTTTTGGTGCAAATGCTGCTATCGAAGAAGGACAACTAACAATCTGGGTAGGTGGTGACAAAGCTTATGAAGGCATGGCTGAAGTAGGTAAACGCTTCGAAGAAGATACTGGTGTTAAAGTAACCGTCGCTTTCCCTGACAAGCTAGAAGAGAAATTCCCTCAAGTAGCAGCAGCTGGCGATGGCCCAGACATGATCTTCTACGCACATGACCGTTTTGGCGGCTATGCAGAAGCGGGACTTCTTGTTGATATCAAACCTTCTAAAGAAACTAAAGAAGGTATCGTAGACTTCGCATGGGACGCTGTTTCATACGAAGGTAAAACAATCGCATACCCTGTTGCTGTTGAGTCAGTTTCGCTAATTTATAACAAAGCGCTTGTTCCTAACCCACCTAAGTCTTGGGAAGAAATCCCAGCACTTGATGCTGAACTTAAAAAAGACGGCAAGAAAGCGATCATGTGGCCTCTACGTGGCGGCGCTTACTTCACATGGCCTCTACTTGCAGCTGACGGCGGTTACGCATTCAAACAGACTGCAGAAGGTTACGACATTAAAGATGCGGGCGTAGCGACTGATGGTGTTCAGAAGTCTCTAGGTTTCATCGAGAAGATGGTACAAGACAAGGTTATCTCTGCAGACATGGATTACTCAGTTGCTGAGTCTGAATTTGTTGCGGGTAACGTTGCAATGACAATCAACGGCCCTTGGGGTTGGGAAAACATCAAGAAAGCTGGCGTAGATTACGGCGTAACAACACTACCTAAGTTCAACGGTAAAGCGTCTAAACCTTTCGTTGGTGTATGGGCAGGTGGTATCAGCACTGCGTCTCCAAACCGCGACCTAGCTGTTGAGTTCATGGAAAACTACCTACTAACAGATGAAGGTATGAAGAGCCTGAACGACGACAAGCCACTAGGCGCTGTTGCTCTTAACTCTTTCCAACGTCAACTAGACAGCGATACTCGTATTGCAGCAACAATGGACAACGCGATGAACGGTGAAATCATGCCTAACATCCCTCAGTTCACAACATTCTGGTACAGCATGGAAGAAGCGATCGGCAACGTAGTTGACGGCCGTCAATCAGTAGACCAAGCACTAAAAGCTGCTGAAGGTCGTATGGTTAAGTAACACCCAGGCACTACCTTTTAAGGAGAGGGTAACCTCTCCTTACTTTTCTATTTTTTATCTATATCGCTAGCAGGTTCCTCTATGCAGTCAGTTCAAGGTACAGATGCTATCCCAGCACCATCAAGCCTTCCAGGCAGTAAAAGCGTCTTCATTAAATGGGGGTTGCTTGGTAGCGTTGGCTTAATAAACGGCTACGCTACAATTCTAATGTATTCTCGCGGTGAGCTCGCTTTTGCGCTGCTTACAGTGATCTTAACGGCTTTGGCACTTTACATTTTTGGTAGTAAAAAAACTTACGCCCACCGTTATATTTACCCAGGTATTGCCGGAATGATCTTGTTCATTCTTTTCCCATTGGCATACACCGTAGGGCTTGCGTTTACTAACTACAGCGCGAAAAACCAACTTTCTCTAGAGCGCACTCAAACCGTTCTTTTAGACCGTTCTTTCCAAAGCGGTGAGAGCTACCCATTTACTTTGTACAAGACAGATGACGGTCACCAGATCGTTGTAAAAGATGGCGATCAACTGTTAGCGACTGACGTATTTTCTCTAGACAATATGACAGAAACAGAGATGGACCTATCTGTTATTGAGTCTGCGCAAGGTGAAAAAGAGAAGATCAAAGCGATCATTCAAAACCGAGCAGCAATCAGTGGTGTTGATTTCAATCTACCTGACGGTGGTGACATCCGCATGAGTGGCTTACGTAAGTTTGCTTCTGTTGCTCCGCTTTACACGCTACAAGACGATGAAGAAACGTTAATCAACAATGAAACGGGTGAAGTTCTCAAGCCAAATATGGATGTGGGTTTCTACCAGCCTGTTGATGCAAATGGTGAGTTTACGGGTAATACCATCTCTCCAGGTTTCGTGGTTAGCATTGGTACGCATAACTTTGAGCGTGTATGGAAAGATGACGGCATTAAAGAACCGTTTATCAGCATCTTTATTTGGACGGTTATCTTCTCGGTATGTACCGTAGCGTTCACGCTAGTTATCGGCCTTGTATTGGCTAACATCGTGCAATGGGAAGAGTTGAAAGGTCGTTCTATTTATCGTGTTCTACTGATTCTGCCTTACGCCGTACCCGCGTTTATCTCGATTCTTATCTTTAAGGGTCTATTCAACCAAAGCTTTGGTGAGATCAACATGGTGCTCGAGAATATCTTCGGCTTAAGCCCGAACTGGTTCTCAGACCCTATCTTAGCGAAAACCATGGTGTTGATGGTTAACACATGGCTAGGTTTCCCTTACATGATGATTCTATGTATGGGTCTGCTTAAAGCGATTCCTGATGATTTATACGAAGCGTCAGCAATCGATGGTGCGAACTTCCTTGATAACTTCAAGCGCATTACGTTCCCATTGATGATTAAACCGCTTACACCGCTATTGATTGCAGCGTTTGCCTTTAACTTCAACAACTTCGTAATGATTCAACTATTGACGAACGGTGGCCCGAACATGATTGGTACTTCTGAGCCAGCGGGTTACACAGACTTGCTTGTAAGCTACACGTACCGAATTGCATTCGAAGGCGGCGGCGGTCAAGACTTCGGTCTAGCAAGTGCTATCGCAACGCTTATCTTCCTATTGGTTGGTGCACTAGCGTTACTAAACCTTCGTTTCACTAAACTGTCTCAAGATTAAGGAGCACGACAATGGCTATGGTACAAGGTAAAGGCCTTAAATACCGAGTGTGGGCAACGCATGCAGTGTTGTGGTGCTTCTTGGCAATGATTATCTTCCCACTACTGATGATCATCGCGATCTCGTTCCGTGAAGGTAACTTCGCAACCGGTAGTTTGATTCCAGATAACCCATCATTGGAACACTGGAAGTTAGCATTGGGTATGTCAGTAACGAACGCAGATGGCTCGGTAACGTCACCTCCGTTCCCTGTGCTAACTTGGTTATGGAACTCAGTGAAGGTTGCAGGTATCACATCGATTCTGATTGTGACACTGTCTACGACATCGGCTTACGCGTTTGCTCGTATGCGCTTTAAAGGTAAGAACACAATCCTGAAAGCGATGATGATTTTCCAAATGTTCCCAGCAGTATTGGCTCTAGTAGCAATCTACGCGCTGTTTGACAAACTTGGTCAATACATTCCGTTCTTAGGCTTGAACACACACGGTGGTCTAATCTTCTCTTACCTAGGTGGTATTGCACTGCACGTATGGACGATTAAGGGTTACTTTGAGACGATTGATAACTCTCTGGAAGAGGCAGCAGCCCTTGATGGTGCAACGCCTTGGCAAGCATTCAGACTGGTTCTACTACCGCTGTCTGTGCCAATCCTAGCGGTTGTGTTTATCTTATCTTTCATCGCGACAGTGGGTGAGGTGCCAGTAGCGTCTATCCTACTTACAGATGTGAACTCTTACACGCTAGCAGTAGGTATGCAGCAGTACCTATACCCTCAGAACTACCTATGGGGTGACTTTGCGGCAGCGGCTGTACTATCAGCACTTCCGATTACTATCGTGTTCTTACTTGCTCAACGTTGGTTAGTTGGTGGTTTGACGGCAGGTGGTGTAAAAGGATAAGCTGTACTCTATAAGAAAGAAAAAGAGCGACCGTTAGGTCGCTCTATATTGGCATTTTTATTACATCATTTGGTTTGGCCGCCGATCAGTAATAAAAATAACCCTCAGGTTACGCATAGCTGGCTACTAATCAGGTTCCTTACGCTATTAATGATTAGTGGTTTTTGTAACTCTAACCCAGGTATTTACTTGGGTTTTTTTATGCCTGCTACTTTTTGTTTTTTGTGTCAGCGTTACTCGTTAACTATCGCGCTCATATCTACTTTAAAACCCAAAGTTTCGAGTTACTTCTCTCCTAAATACCGACCACTTCATTTTGGTTACTTGTAGAAATGAACTAGTCTCACAAATCAGACACTCAGTATAAGTGGCTGTTGTACTATTGATATGTTGTGAATATTCCAATGCGTGATACTTCAATGATTTGTATGCAACAAAACCTGAAATTGCACTGAAAATGTATGGGTAAGCGAGAGGTAGTTACAGAATATTCAAGTGACATTCATGAGGGTTATGGAGGTAGGTTTATTTATGCTTCTGGTTTTTGGTGGGACTTAGAAGTTAGAACTCTTTACTAGAAGGAGCACAACCTAAGTGTTGCAATAGCACATAGATGCTTTCTTGATCGAGTGCCACGCGACGAAATAGATCGGCAAATGTCGGATCTCCACCGAAACACGTTTGGATATAGTGGTTGATTTCATTGCTGTCGTAGCCTTCGACGTACAAAGTTCTAACCCATTGGTACTCAACAGCCTTTAAATTGTTCAGTGTAGACTCGCTAAGAGTGGGGCGTATGACGCTCAAGAGTGGCTCCAAGAAATTCAAATGTATCTATTATGATTGGCGGTATTTAATCAGAGCAAAATGACGACTTTATTACAGTCAAAATAAATCAGTGAACAAGTGCCGATTCATTTCAACCTTTGGCTGGGTATCACGCTCTTATCGTCTGTATTGGGTGTGCAGCGGATTTGGCTGTGTAGAGCACGAAGGTATCAAATAGATCAATGCCAAGCAGGCGCTTGGCATTGTAATAAGGTTTTGTAGGGGGAGGGCAGCTGGTGGACCTTACTTAAGGTACTTCACGTGAGCTTCCATCTCTTCACCAATCTGTTTTCGCATGTTCATTAGGCGAATAGCCGAATCTCGTAATTCGATGTCTTCTGGCGTCTCTGGTATCCACTCTGGCACTTTAGTCGGATTACCATTCTCATCGACAGCGACCATAATAACGATACAGTGAGTTGTTAGGCGGTTATTGAGCTCTTTAGGGTCGCTTGCTTGCACGTCGATAGCGATATGCATTGAAGATGAACCTGTGTAAATGACCTTTGCACTTACTTCCACAAGGTTGCCTACATGAATTGGGGCAACGAATCGAATTCCGCCTGCATAGGCTGTTATACAGTATTTACCGCTCCAACCTGCGGAACAAGCGTAGGCTGCTAAATCGATCCACTTCATTGCTGCACCACCATGAACTTTACCACCAAAGTTCACATCCCCGGGTTCAGCTAAAAAACGCAGAGTAACGTCTCGTTTACCATCTTGTCGGCTATTGCTACTGCTCATCTATCTTCCTTCATTATTATTTTGCTGCGTAACATGCTTGTTACTTGCTAGTAACAATATACTTAAGATGACATAAGTTAAAGCGGATAATCTCATGGTTAAGACTATTTTTTTCAAACAGATGATCAGTTGATGAATATTGGTGCTTAAAGGCGTATCAGGCGAATGGCAAACATGGATGAAGTGATATCAAGCAAGAGAATAGAAATACTGATTAAGTCACTAGATAGGTCGATTGCAAAAAAAACACCTAGCGTAATGCTAGGTGTTTCTAAGCCGTGTGGTACTCATGTCGGTACTTTTTTGTGTTAGCCAACCAACCGCTGTTGATTTGGTTTAGTTAAAGTGGCTGTATCTCAGATACCACTAAAGTGGTAGTGATTATTGTTTTCTTATCAGCTCACTTTTACTGTTTTAAAAAGTATAGATCCTTCGCGTAGATATTTCCTTTCGGATTATTGTTTGGGAAGCCTTTTAGTGTATTTCGCACTAATCGTGTGTGATTGTAATGATATAAAGGTATAACTGCTGAAGAATAGTTGAGTAACGACTCATCGTGCTGATATAAAGTAAAGCGTTTAGACTAATCTTCCGTTTTACTCGCTTGCTGTAAGGGCTCATCATAGTATGGATTACAGTAGCCACTCTCATTTGCTGTGTGAAACGTGAGTTTGAATTTTTACCCTAATGTGAGCGTTGGGTAATGCGTTTAGCTTTGTTGAGGGAGAGGAGCCTCAAGCCTTGGTTTTCTTCTGATTTGAGCAAGGATGACACCTGAAATCACCATCACACCACCAATGATGTGGAACTGGTTAATCTCTTCGCCAAGCCATGTCGCGGCTAATACGATCGCTACAACCGGAAGCAAGTTCATGAACATCGCGCTTGAGTCAGCACCAATGGTGTCAATCGCTTTCACCCACATCCAAGGCGCTAAAATCGAAGCGGCAACCGCGGCGTAAGCTATCAATGGGAGCGCTTGTTGTGGTGGTAAAAGTTGTTCGCTGGTAAGCCAAAGTGGCGTAAGCATCGCGACAGCAAACAGACCCTGAATGTAAATCACCACCCAGCTACTGATTGGCATTTTCCAGCGTTTCAGTAGTACACAGTAAGAAGCATAAACAAAGGCTGCAATTAGCATATAGCCATCGCCTTGAGTCAATTCTTGATGCATGAAGAATAACGGATCGCCTTTGCCTAACATCAGGGCTAAGCCTGATAGTGACAACACACCGCCAACAATACTCAAACTAGAAATCGACTTGTGCAGCAAAGGGACGCTTAAAAATACACTGACCAATGGAACCAAAGAAGTGATTAATGCCATGTTAGAGGCGGTTGTGGTTAAGCCTGCGTAGTAACCTAGAGATTGGTTCAACACCATGCCCAAAAAGCCGAGGAACGCTAATTTAGATAAGTTTGGCTTAATGACAGCCCACTGCTTCATCACTGGGCGAATACAGAAAGGCGTGAGAATTAACATCGCAAAAAACCAGCGGTAAAAACTCATTGCGCTAGGTTCTATGGTGCTTGCAGCAAGCTTGTTGACGATTGCATTGGCGCCCCAGATACAGACTGTAAAAAATGGTAATAGGTAATGCATGTGAATTCCGTGGCGAATGAGTTGGTGCGGCTAGTTTGACAGGTCGTTATACTTACAAGTATCTTTAGAAAGACATTAAGCGCGATAGGAAGACAAGTTTGAAAAAACACTCCAGAAACCTTCATCCATCCTTATTAATTGATAAGGCACCATCCAACGTATTTATGAATTTTGAAGCGTTTCTTTCGAACACTGAAACCCGAGTTCATAGCCACTCATGGGGACAGGTTCAATTGATCAGTGGTGGTATATTAGAGATGGAAGCGGAAAGCACTCGATTTCTAGCGCCACCACATCTAGCGATTTGGGTACCGGCCGGGGTGATGCATTGCAGTTATAACCGTAAGCCTTTGGACTACTGTTCACTAAATATCGCCCCAGAACTCACGCAACACCTGCCAGATAAAACCAGCCTTATAAAGATCACGCCGATTGTGTCTTCTATTATCGATGATTTTCGCGATCGTGGGATCAATGTTGCGGAAACCGAGCAAGACCAAAGGCTCGTTCAGGTACTGCTTGACCAACTTGCGCAGCGTGAGGTTGAACACCACTTCTTGCCTTCAACCGATAATAAGTATCTAGCGCCTATATTGGCTTCTGTTGAAGAGAACCCAACCGATGAAGTGACGCTGAAAGATTGGGCTGAACGTGTCCACACCACGGAAAGAACCCTTTCTCGCCACTGCCAGACCGAGCTTGGAATGAGCTTTACCGAGTGGCGACTGCGAGTGCGCTACCTATACTCAATGGACTTGTTGAGAAACGGCCAATCGGTTAAAGAGGTCGCTCTTACATTGGGTTATAACCAAGCAAGCCCATTTATCACCATGTTCAAACGTTACGCGAACCAAACGCCAGAGCAGTATAAGAACCGTTTGTTGTAGCTCGGTCTTGTTGCCAAAAGAACGGATGTTTGCGCTAGTTAGTGCGTAGATAGACCACAAGTGAATAGATAGACCATAAGTGAATACGTGCAGTATGAGCTTATGGAATCGCCCTTAACAGCCCATATATTTCGCTCTGTTGTTCGGTGACATCCTCATAGTGTTGGTTCAATAGAGCACTGTTGCTGCCCACTTTGAACAGTATGTACGTTTCTCCGTCGACCTCGAACCAATTGAAGGTTCCATGCTGGTTATACGTGGTCATTGTTCTGTTTATCTTCATGAAATATACATTAGCAGCGCAAGACATGCAGACGTACATAAGCCAAAGAAAGAAAAGAAAAACCACGAGCCTAATACTGTTTTTTCTTTTCCTACCTCTTCATTACTTTGCTGCCAACCAAGTTCACGAACCTGATCCTTGGTAAGGTTTAAGTCTAGTTTCTCGATGTATCTGTTGAGTTCGTCATTGTGCACTGAGCTAAGCATGTTCTATCTCCTCTAACCATTTGATTGGTATTTTAGGGGAGCCCAGTGTTTGGTTAAATTAGATATTTTTCAACAGGCGTTAAGGTAAATAGAACATATGGAATAACAAAAAACCTCCGTGGTGGAGGTTTTGGTTGAAAGTGTTTTAGTTGATGGTTATCGCGATGTATTTGTTGTTAGATTCCACCTGTATTAATACACAATCTAATACCCAGTCAACTCCATATAGCCAGATCCGGAATGAGAACCTTTAATCATGATTGGCCCCTCCCAATAAGGAACCGACAGCGGCATTTTGGCATTTGGATTGAGTGCCGAGACGGTCAGTTCTATTTGCTGGCTTGGAATCGAAACTTGCCACTCTGTTGGGTAGTCACGCCCGTCGATTTTAGTTTGCTTGATGGCGGTTAAGCTGATGTCTTGCTGCTTAATCGCGATGCCGGAGCCATCTTGATTCATCAACCTCGCATGAGAATAGCTGGCTTTGCCTGTAGTTGAGTTTCGAAGTTGAAATACCACCAAGCTGGTTTCATCACTCAGCCTTAGCGCAAACCAATCCCAACCTTGTTGCGAGTCGAGTAAAAACTGCGAGCTCCATTCTCTGTCTATCCAACCTTTGCCGGAAACTTGATGGGTGACGCCATCAATAGTTACCTCGCCCGATACATTGATGAATGGTTGGCTGTAGTAATAGGAAGCCACTTTGCCATCGCTACTTTTAGTGCTGTAGCCTTGTTCGCCTTGCTTTTGATATGGCGCGTTGTTGGTTAACTTAAGCGAATATCCAAATTGACCCGAGTTAGCGACCAATGTAGCTGGGAACAGGTCATCGGTCGTCGACGTCCATTGCCAATCATCGAGGTAAACACGAAACGGCGAATCGCTTACACCCGCCAGTTCAGCTTGGTCACGAGACCATTTTTCATCGGCATAGTGTTTATTTTTAGTGGTGACAGCGCTGTGCGCCATGTAAATCTGCTGACTTTGCCACGTAGTTTCCTTGGTGCTATTGCCACTTTCATGTGGTGCAGCCGCAAAGCGGAACTGTGTCCATTGCACACCTAACACATTGTCTTCTTCATCAATTAAGTTTGCGGTTAAATACCACCATTCATGACGAAAATCAGGGTGCGCTTGATGGTCGGCAGGGAAAGTGATGTCGATACCTTTTACTACCGGAGAAAATTGCGCTTGATCGATTGCCGTTTCATTCTCGGTTTGTGTTTCAGTACCGAGTATCGAACCCATATTTTGAGCTGATGGTTGAGTGGACTCCTCACACCCTAAAAGGAGTAAGATGCCAAGTGTGAGAACGAAAACTCTCATTGATCGATTCATCACAACACCTCACTTTGCAAGCTGGATACCACGGGTTTACTGACCAAACGCCACAGTGGGATCAAGGTCGCAATCACAGCCACTAAAATGGTGATGGCTGCGATGCTGAGTGCATCACTCCAATTCCACACATAATTTAAACTCCAACCAAAGGCGCGCAGGGTAACGATGTCCGTCAACACATAACCGACCATAGCGCCGAGTGGTAAAGCGATAACCAGAGTGAAGGCGACCAGAACAACGATTTGCCCGACCACCATTGCCATCAATTTTTTCTGACTAACACCGAGCGCATACAATCTTGCAATAGCGGCTTTGCGTGCATCGAGCAACATGAAACAGGCGCAGAACAACCCAATCACCGCCACCATTAAGGTGACGCCATTAAGCGCTCGGGTGATGGCAAAAGTTTGCGAGAAGATCTCTAAAGCGATCGATTTTATCTGCGCTTGATTGTAAAGCTGACTTGGGTGCAAATTGAGTTGTTGGCGCAGTTGTTCGTACACCACTTGTGGGTCGCCAGATACTTTGACTCCCAAGCTGGTGGGTAAGTTAGTAAAGCCGCTTTCGAGCCACAAATCAGGTGCAAGTAACACTTCGCCATTCGGTGAGCCGTAATCATGAAAAATCGCCCCGACGATGAGTGTTTTGTCTTGGATCGCGTCGAGCTTGAGTCGGCTTCCAAGCGGCAAGCCGAGCTTCACTGCCGTAGGTTCGCTGATCGCCACGAATTCACCTTGGTAAAAGCGCGTCCAGAAATCATCAAGGTGGGATTGAAATACCATGGTTTGCTCAAGTGTGTCTTTGTCTTTGGTGCCGAGCAAAGTAGGTAAGCCCTGCAAGTTATCATCGACATAATATTGCTTATAAACGGTTTCAACATTTTCAAACTGCTCTAACGCACGTTCCACATTCGCGATTTCACCTTGGGCAGGGCTAACGTAAATATCGGCATGTAAGCGCTGTTCAAGCCATTGCTTTAACGTGGATTCAAAGCTGCCGACTAAGGTATTCATTCCGATATTGGCGGTGACAGCGAGAAGCAACGCCATCATGGCAAGGGAGAGAGGGGAAATAAGTTCACGTAGCTCAGCAAACAGATATTGTATTAACCCCGATTGGGTGCGTTTTTCGCTCCAGTTCGCTAGCACGCTTAGCGTTTTGGGCAGGTACAAAGGAATCGATACCACTAACACACCGAGCCATGCCATGGTGAAGCGATGATGTTCGCTCATCCATAAACCTGCTAACGCGAGAATAGTTAATACTGACCCGATAACAAACAGCTGATTTTCGTTAGACGTTTCCGGCGCTTGATAGAAACCGCCATGGGAAGAGAGGGGTTGTCGCACCCGCTGTTTAAAGTGTTGCCAACAAGCGACAAGCGTTGCGGCCAGCGTGAGTAGCAGTGCCTGCATTAACCATTGCCACTGCCATGTACCGGGAAGCAGTGTTGCACCATAAAGTTGCTCAAGTGTTATCGCGACGGTTGGATGCAGCCAATGGCTGAGTTGGATGCCGAGAATGAAACCAAGCGACGCGCCTAGTGTGACTAAAAGAGTCAGCTCGACTAACAGAGCTGAAAACACGATGCTTGGCGCAATGCCGGCTTGTTGAATTTGCACCAATAGCCGATTACGCTTCAGTAAACTGTACTTCACACCATTGTAAGCGATGAATAGGCCAACCAAAAACGCCAACAGACTCATGGCGGTGAGATTGAGGTGAAAGCTATCGGTAATTGAACCCAGATCCGTACTTTGGTTGTTGGAAATCCATCGTCCTTGCTCGCCAATAAGGCTTTGCCATTTATCCTGAGGATTGCTCTTAGTGTCGCTCTTAGTGTCAAAAATAGCGATGTAGCTCAGTTGCCCTTGCTTGTTAAGCAGTTGCTGAGCGAACCCAATATCCATCAACATTCGGCTACCTAGCTGCCATTCATCTGGTAGCACTACCACTTGAGTGAGCACTTCATCCAAAGTGAGTGTGTCTACTCCTCCCAAGTTCTGGTGTTGCGACTGGCTCATCATCACAATGGGTTCACCTGCTAAGAGTTGCGGCAAAGGTAAGGCATTGTCGAACAGGGAAATGTTTGGTTCTTTGGTTTGAGTGTTGCTTTGTTCGTCGACGCGAGCGTGACGAGATCTTGAAGTGAGGGCGGCGATCAACTCACTGCCTTGAACTGACCAACGTCGACCTTGCTCGTCTCTTACTCGCCCTTCTATAACAGGTAGCGCTGCGCTTAATCCACTTTGTCTTAAGCTGAAGTAGAGCGATTCCGGCAAATAGTTTTGCCCTGCTAGTGGAATGATAAGGTTCTGCGCTTGAGCGCTAAGTTGCTCGGTCGATTCTGCATAACTGCGCTTGGCATTGAGGTTGATGGCTTGCACTGCGACAAACAAGGTGACCGCTAACACAATGCCGATCAGAATCGCTGCGGCTTGCAATGGTGATTGACGATAGTGCGCCGCGAATAGATTCAGAGTCAGTTTGGTATGGGTGAGCTGGTTCTGAGCGAAGCCAGTTTGCTTCATTGGATTACTCACAACGCTGCTGCTCTTGGGGTTAGATCGGCGTTCCTTAAACAACCATCATCTAACACCAATTTTGTCTGCATAAAGCTGGCGCATTCTGGGCTGTGCGTAACCAAAAGCACCGCAGTGTTGCCTTGAGTGGTGATTTCACTCAGCAGCTTCATAACCTCTAACCCTGCTTTGTGGTCGAGGTTGCCTGTGGGTTCGTCGGCAAGCAATAGTTTGGGTTTATGGGCTAGCGCGCGCGCTATTGCGACTCGTTGTTGCTGACCGCCAGAGAGTGCGGATACATGTCTTTCGAGTAACTCGTTGATACCCAATGCATCAACTAAATAATCGCACCAGTCGCTCCATTTTTGTTGATTCAAATGGAGCGGGAAGGCGATGTTTTGTTTTACGTTGAGTGGGGTTAGTAAGTTGAACTGTTGAAAGATCACGCCTAGCTTTTGATGGCGGAATCGGCTCCACTGTGGATCTCTCCAATCTGATGTGTTCTCGTTATCGAGCCACAACTCGCCACCAGTTAGAGGTTCAAAGCCCGCGATTAGGTTGAGTAAAGTACTCTTTCCACTGCCACTCGCCCCTGTTAAAGCCACGCTTGCGCTTGTCGCCAAAGCGAAGTCGACATTTTCCAGCACGTGATGGGTATCGTTGCCATCAACAAAGCTTTTGCTGGCATGTGTAAGTGTGACAATTGGGCTTTCCATTTCCTTTCCTTATAACCAAAACTTACCATCAAAAGGTGTCGTTACTTGTGGCAATTATTGAAGCGACAAGCTCTATAAAACTGTAGACAACAATTTCAAAAAATAGAGCGATTTATATCGAATTATTAATAACTTGTACTGCAAAAAGAGGGGAATAGATCAGTGTGAGATGGAATACAGGTGTAAGTGGGAGCTTAGAGTCACCTAGGAGGCTTTTGGGGCTGTTTATAGATAATAAATATCTATGTTAAAAATTGTCCCAATTCCAATTCGTTTTAAAAGAAAACGCCCCCGATTGGTTGAAGCCAATCAGGGTTAGTAAGGCCCAAGAAAATCTAGTTACTTGGACTTTATTGCGAGGATTAATTTTGCTAAGGCACCTAACAAAGCAGCGATAGCGAAAACCAATTCAGGGTTATTCATATTATTACCTATAAAGAAGCTCTCGCCTTATGTGAGAGATTCTTCGTATTATCAACATGCATGTGATGGAAGGCAAGATAAAGAAATGGGGCTACCTGTGGGTAACTATCTGATTTATTAGGTTTTACTAAAAGGGGGGGAGGCGGTGTAGCCTTCAAGTTGCAAAGTACTTGCTTACAATAGTTATGAGTGTGTCAAAGAGTCTGCTTTTACTTCTATTTTTCAACGTCACTTAATATGGATCGTACTCAACTTTCCGTAATCAACGACCTAACCACGCTCTAAGCGTCGTTAAGTCGTTATTGGTTTGAGGTCAGGGATTAATTGAGCGCTTCAATCAGAGTGATTTCGCGTTTGATCTGCTTACTCTCTTGCTCAGTTGCTTGCGCCAGTTTCTTTTCGCGTGTGGTTATGGCAGCTTGTTTCGCTTCGTCAGGTTTGAACATCAGTTCTTTTACGTTGATAGAAGCGATGTTTGTGTAGCGGCCATCGTCACTGGTCGGGATTGATATGGTTTCATCATTAATCAATGACTTCACTATCTCTCGTTGTTCATTATAACGGCTTTCTAAACCAGAAAGTGCCCATCGTTGTTGAGGTTTACCTTCATACTGACCGTTCCTTTCTTCTTTAAGATATTTGATGGTCATATTACGGATTGTGCCTGCTTCTTCTCCATACTCTGCTTCCGTATCAAAAAGTACAGGGAACGATTCGCCTTCTAGCACGCCGCCTTTCTTGGTTAGATGACCCATTCGATAGCTATTCATACCAATACGGATTTCTGTTTGATCTGTAACCGGAGTGCCATCTGCAAACGCGAGGTTGGTAATGCGTGTACCTGCAGGCTGAGTAAGGTCGATGGTATAAGCCACGCCCGCGAAGAAGTCATTGGTCGAGTATTTTGATGCTCTGCGTTCAGGGTTAAAGCTGTAGGTTACATCGCCAGGTTGTACTGAGTTGAAGTAGCCCGCAGACCATTCCATGTAGGTTCTCAGCTCTTTGCCTGTCATCTGGTAGACAGTGATTTCGCCACCTGCGTATTGGTAGTTGTACGCGATGTCTTTGGCTTTGATTGGGCCAACATCGAGCTTGGCATTGTCGTTGTCTATTTGAAGTGCGATGACATTGGCTTTAGGTGCATAGAAGAAGCTCGCTTCTTGGAATAGCGCACTGATGCCTGTGTCTTGAACATGGACTTGAGGGATACCGCGGATTTCGTTTTCTGGGACTAAATCAACGCCGGTAAGTTGAGCGACAGGTCTGTTCGCCATTTCTCGGAGTTGTTTGTGGTAAGGCTGGTATAACTCGTCCATATTCTCATCAGAGTCGATACCTTTAATTTTATAGGTGAAGCTGTCTTTGTTGACGAGAGTGAATGTGCCATCGCGCTCTTCAAATTGAAGATCGATACGAGATAGGGCGCGGCCATATCTGTCGGGTTCAGTAATAATAACGCCATTTACAACGGCTTTCTCGATGCGAGTGTGCATGTGGCCGGCGACGATGGCATCAAGCTCTGGGTTTGCATTGGCAATGTCGGTGACACCGGTGTCGGCAATGTCATTCTCGTTCTCAATTCCCATATGGGCAACCAATATGATGGCATCCACTTTATCATCAATCTCCTTGACGATTTTCTTCACTTCCAAGGTTGGATTAGTGAAAGTGACGCCTTCTAAACGGTTGGTACCTTGCGCAAAGACCTCCGTCATTGGGGTATCCATTCCGATCACGCCGATCTTAATGCTACCGCGTTCTAGGATGGTGTAACCAGGCAGGAATGGGTTTCCGTTTTTGTTCTTGATGTTGCCACCGAGAGACTGCCCTTTAAATTGGGTAACGGCCCTGTTGAGGGTTTTGAGGCCAAAGTCGAATTCGTGGTTACCTAAAACCCACACATCGTATTTCATGTGATTAAAGCCAAGCATCATTGGATCAACGGGCTCGTCTTTGAAGGTTTCTACGAAGTTGCCTTGGATGGTATCGCCAGCGTCGACAAGGATAATGTTAGATTGCTCTTTGCGGATCTCACCAACTTTGGTCGCGATTTGGCTCAAGCTACCACGAGTGTTGAGTTTATCTGCCGCGTAATCCCACGCCATAAAATGACCGTGGATATCTGAAGTACCCAGTATCGTGACATCGTGTATATCGCCATCAGCTGCAAAGGTGGGAAAGGCTAGAGAGAGTAGGATGGCGCTTGATAGTATGTGTCTTTTCATAAGTATGTTCACATCGTGGTTTTAAGTATGACGCTACCATATAGAATCGAGGTTATCTTATGGGCGATCAGTATCATATTTCTAATGATATAACTAATTGATGTTTCAAATAAATGTGATTCATGACCATCTCGTAACCACTTAAGTTATGGAGAAATGCACCACAACTCTTCGCTATCTTTTCAATCTTCGATTTCTTTAATCAAACTTCCTAAGCGATGGTGTATTAACAAGCACGCTTGTAAGCTGTTGAACGTCTTGCCTGTTGAAATAAACAAGGTATATATCGTCCAACTCTCACTTACTGTGGCAGTAAGATGATCTTGCCCTCTAGGCGTGTGGTTTTCGATTCAATGAGATCAATCGCGGTTTGCACTTCATCGAATGGTAGATAGCGGTCAACGTCGAGCTGAATGTCGTTTGTGATGAAGTGATCTAGCATGGTCGTGAACTTATCACGGCGAACATCTTTACCTTCTGCTTCCTCCCAATAACGCAAGAAGAAGGTGCTGAAATCGATGTGTTGGTTTTTCGCGTACTCAAAGAAGCGTGGCTCGTAAAAATCCAACGACAGCGACCCATAGTTGATAAAGCGCCCGTTGTTGCCAAGGGTGTGAACAAGATCGGTTCCGGGTGAGCCGCCAATCGCATCAAAGGCAACGGTTGGCATAGGCAAGCCTAATGCCTTAATTTGAGAAACTAGATCAGCGTTCGCATCTATCACCCAACAGGAAGTGGCAGGGTATTGTGTCTGCTGTGATGTAACGACAATGATGTTGAAGCCGAGTGATGCTGATAACTGGGAGAAGATCTTACCGATGGCTGAACTGCCCGCGTTGATGATCAACACATCCTCTTGGGTCAGCTTGGCTATTTCTGTCGTTAGCACCCATGCGGTTAGCGCATTAATGTACAACTGACAGGCGTAGCCATTGTCTAAATGTTGAGGAATTTGGAACAGATCATCTGGTGATACATCGACATAGTTCTGCCATGTTCCACTGGTTGCCACAAGCACTCGTTGATTCACTATAAACTCAGCACTGCTGGATTCTACAATCCTTCCTACCGCTTCAAATCCCGGTACTCTCGGCGGCTGATGGCTATGTTTGTATTGGCCCACACCATAAATCGACAACAGATCACTAGGGTTGATGTTAGTCGCTTCAATTTGTACGCGAACTTTATCTTTGTCTAGTACCCCTAAAGCGACATGTTCTAACTTGAGAGATTCTTTTGGCTGACCGAAACGGAACTGGCTAATTCGGGTGTTTTGTTTAGTGTCAGTCATAGTTAGGGCACCTTTATGGATTATGAGTACTGTATTGATTTTAAGTGTAGCGTGTTCATAAACAATCTTGGGTCGGTAATATTGCTCAACATGGCTGGTGTTGGTAAACAGTCATCATCAACGTAGTCGACATAGTCTGCCGCCGAATCAAAGATCAAAATATCCAAAGCCAAACGATCCAAGCCATATCGGCCTCGGTGGATCATATCCGCTGAAAACACCAATAAGTCACCGGCGGCTAACGGTATCTGCTTACCGCCAGATATGTCATCGCTGCTCACTTTGCCGTTTTCTTCTTGGCGAACATTGTATTCTTCTTCGTTGTCCCAACGCTTGTGTGTGCCAGGGATAAGTTCCATACCTGGCTCATCAAAAATGGGCACTCGCAGATGCAATACCTGGGTTTCCATGATGACTTTCATTTGGTCATCAACGTCGTAATCGTATTGACAGTCACGATGCCAGAAGTCTTTTTGTTGCGGATTTACTGGGTTGAAGAACAGCTGTGTATTCATGAATGCTGGTTTGTTCGGAATCACCGCATCAACCACGTTCATCACTTGTTTCGAGCTGATGAAGTCGAAAAGCACGCTTCTATCGTCGGCGAGCAAATACTCGCTTCCCGTAATTAAAGACGAGTTAAATGCTTCTTCTTTATAGAATTCTTCGTTGTCTGCTTTCCATGATTCATGAAATTTCAGCACGACTTTTCTAAGCGATGCAATTTGAGCTTCATTGAAATAATTTCTGATAACAAAGTAACCATGTTCGTCGTAACGGTCACTTAATTGTTGGCTGTTTTCTACCACTGACTACCTTCGTTCATTCTTTGCTGTATAATAACTAAGGTCAACAGCCCCTAGAGATTTCTTGGGCGCATAATGCCAGACAGTCGTCATTCAACCAAGTAACGAGTGCAGAAGCCTGTAGATTCAGTGATGCTATGAAGCCATATGGGGGGCGAGTTTTACATGCATATCCATGTCATGGACTCATGCGATACCGATCTCCCCATATGTGACACATCCCCTATTTTACAAAGTGTAATGATTCATATAGTGAATAAATTTATGGTTTAGATAATTATTGACCATATTGTGATTTAATTGGCTTAGGGAAGAGAGTAAATCATGGATGGTTTTTCGCTGGATATGAGAACACTTAATTTTATTATTATTTTGTTCTCTTTCATTTACTGCATTGGCTTGTTGCTGTTCCAATTTACCCAACAGTCCATTAAAGGGCTTTCAATTTTTTCCATTTCAATATTTGTTATTGGAAGTGGGCCGTTGATGTTGAGCCTAAGAGGGGAACTCCCTGATTGGATCACTGTTATTGGCGCCAACATGGTTATTGCGCTTGGCTTTCATCTCGCTTTGTATAGCTTATGCTTATTCCGAGAATATTCCCTAAAATGCACCTACCTCAGCAGTCTGATGATGTTGGCTCTTTTACCATGTTTTATTTATTTCACGTACTACGAACCTTCCATCAAGGCTCGAATCATCCTCATTAGTTTCTATTTAGCCTTTGTGACTCTTTGCACTGCTTTTGCGGTATTGAAGGGTCAACGTGATGACTTGACCTTAGCAACTCGGATGATGGCCTTGTCATTTTTGATATATGGCGGGTTTATGGCTTTCCGAGTAATGGTGACGCTATTTTCAGCTGAGTTGCAGGATTTCATGGCGGCTGCACTCATTCATCAGCTTGCCTTTTTAGTGAGTATTGTTCTTATCGTATCGATGAGCTTCACGATGCTCTGGTTGATTAATGCAAGGTTGCTTAGGTCTATTCATGACCTATCTTACAGTGACCCTTTAACGGCACTTGGAAACCGCAGAGCATTAGATGAAATGGTACCAGTCATCATGAAGCAGGCGGGGAGTACACCTGTCAGTGCCATTATGATGGATATTGATAATTTTAAGTCGATCAATGACCAACACGGACACATTGTGGGTGATCTCGTGATCAAGTCTTTTGCTGAAATGGTTCAAAGTGCGATAAAAACATCGCCAACAGCCAGCGCGTTCCGTTTTGGCGGAGACGAGATAATGATTTTATTACCCAATGTCAATTTCCTACAAGCACAGGCTATTGCTTGTAAGCTGCGATTGTCTATTTCAGAGGTATCAGCAGTACAAGAACATGAGATGTTTCTGACATCGAGTTTTGGTGTTGCTCAGCTTCACCCGCATGAGAGTTGGAATGGGTTTATTAGCCGAGCCGACAAAGCGTTATATCAAGCGAAAACAAACGGTCGCAATATGACTTCAATTTGTCCTAGTCATATTAACGAGCTCGTCACTGCCACATAACCAATACTGCTGCGATAGAAAGCAAGATGAGCGCAAGAATGTCTTTGCGCGCGATGCTTTGCCCTAACCAGAAATAGGATATCAACACCATGAAGATCACTTCGACTTGCCCGAGTGTCTTTACGTACGGCACGGCTTGAAGCGACATCGCGCTAAACCAACCCAGAGAACCGATAACACTCGCTAAGCTTGTCATGATGACTAGTTTCGACTTCTTGAATATCAGGCGCAGCGTGTCGCGTTCTCTGAAAAAGAGATACGTACAGATAATCACTGTCTGAAGGGAAATGACGAGGAACAGCACCCAAGCAGCACTATGAGGGAAGGGCAACCCTATGCTCAAACTTGCTTCCCGTACCCAAAGAGACGTTAAAGCAAAGGCGGTGCTACACGCCATACCTAATAAGAACACTTTCGGGGACAAGCTTCGCCAGCCAGAAGCGCTACTCATGATTAGCACGCCTAAAGTACCAATAAGTACGCCGACCCAACCTGTTAGTGTCAAAGCAGTACCAAAAAACAATACGGATAGCACAGCAGATACGGGGGCTTCACACTTGGCTAAGCCTGCGCCTATCGCATAGTTTTCGAGCTTGAACAGCATCACCATTAAGCCGGTCGCGAGGATCTGCATGATGGCGGCAGCAACAATATAGAAAACAAACTCACCCGAAAAATCCGGTGCGGATACGGGCTGCCATTGATAGAGGGCGCAGAGGTAAATAAGGGCGATAGGGCTAGCCCAAATAAATCGCGCTAACGTTACGCCAGCCACGCTCATGGTGCCACTTAATTTACTTTGAAAGGCATTGCGCCAAGATTGGCTAAAGGCAGCAAGGAGAGTAAAGGCTATCCAACTAAAAGACATGACGCGTCCATGTGTTATGTAATTTGCTGATTATATTAACAAATAAAACCAATATAAGAAGCGACTTGTTCTTTTAATAAGCAATAGTCAGTTGCGTGAATCGCTCGGTTTTGAAGAATATTCGGTCTTTAAAACTTGCGCTGTAAACCTTAACGGCTTCATTTACTTGTCACTCGACATCAATCGATTGTTTAGAAAATCGCTTCTTTTCTGTTCTTGAAGTAGAACAGCGCGCTGATCAAAACGAACAGTAAGGTGAAGTAATAGAAAAAAGAAGACAGTGAGGCCAAGAAGGCAAGGTTCTGTTCTATTTCTTGTTCGGTGTAGCCCTGAGACACCAACTTATAGTAGTAAGCGTACAAGATACCGATCAGACCGTATCCGAGGTTAAACATCAAACCTTTGAAACTAAGAACGGTGGCTCTGTTGTGTGATTCGGTTTTTTTATTCAGGTGGTAGCTGATGAAAATGTTCATCGTCATGATGATAAAGATTAATACTAGTGCCGGAATGACTCCGTAAATCGACCAACCTAAACTGATCCAGTAATAAGTCGCCATGCTTGCCAATCCCATAACCACAATGAAGGTTTTAGCCTCCATACTCTCTGCTAATCTTCGGCTTTGTCCTGCCAATATAATCTTAAGCAAGCTGATACCCGCACCAATAAAACCAAAGTAGATAATTGGAATATCAATGGCCAGATAGTATTGGCTGTTCATGGTTAGGAACATGCGTGAGGTGTGTTCGAATAGGCTGTAGTAGAGCAAGATGAACAGCACGTAAGGCGTAGCGAATACCCATTTACCTGCATCGATCGTCAATTTAAGACTTGAGATGGTGGTTGCCAATTTGGTTTGGTCGCTTGGCATCAGCTTTTTCTCTTCGCGCATATTAATCGCGGCATAGATAGCGATCATCGCTACAAATAGGGTGGCGAACACAGGAATACGCATCAGATCTTTGGTGCTTTCTGGTTCGGCTAGTCCAAGGAAATGAAAGATGTTCGTCATAAAGTTCACGTCGTACATCGCCGCACCAATCAGCGTGACAAAGATACCGACCGTTGAGGCGACACGAAGCTGGATTTGCAGCACTCGCGGCCACAACTCTTCATTACCTTGTTCTTTTAAGGTGTCGTAAGCCAATGCCTCGTCGGCGCCGCTGGCCAGTGCCATCGCTAAGCCACTGAGAATCCGGTTAATCAGAAAGACTATGAACACCAAGTCGGGGTTTCCGGTTGGCACTAAGGCGATCATTGCGATCTCAACAAACATCACAATCGAAGACAGCACCACCAGTTTCTTGCGGCCTAAGGTATCGGCGAATGCACCCGACGGTACTTCAGCAAGCACAATGGTGGCCGCCCAAACTACATTGAGCATCGCGAATTGAGACAGGGTTAACCCGTAATCTAAATAAAGTAGGGTGAATATAGGGTAGTAAAAACGCGCAAAGTAGCTGCTTCTAAACATTAAGAAGTAGCGGACATTGGGAATTTTAAGGATCTCTTTGAGCGTCATGATAATTTCAGTAATTTAGATAACACATTATTATGTATAACCCTTTTACTCTTTTAAATCATGAATTGTTGTCAAATCCCTACAATATCTGGTTTGGGTGATCTTCGAGAGCATGGTTCATGGTGGGTTATAGGCTTCTGTTCTCCAAATCACTTCCCCCCATTCATTTAGTTTGTGGTGCTCGTTTCACTTGTTCGACTGATTTTGGTGCAAGATCGAAATTCTACAACGTCGCTCTCGCATTTACATCTTATTGTATGATTTAATTGTTGGTAGTAATGATACGCAATGAATCCAATGTAATTGAGGAAGCGAGCATGATCTTAGAGTCATTCAGTCTGGAAGGTAAAGTAGCGATAGTGACTGGCTGCAATACGGGTCTTGGGCAAGGCATAGCATTAGGCCTAGCGGAAGCTGGTTGTATGGTTGTCGGTGTTAACCGAACAGAACCTGAAGAGACTATTGAAAAAATGAGTGCAGCAGGCCATTCGTTCTTAAACGTGAGTGCTGATCTTCTCGATCAAGCGTGCATTCCAGGGGTTATAGAGCGCACTTTGGCTGAGTTTGGCCAAGTCGACATTCTCGTGAACAATGCAGGAATTATTCGCCGCCAAGATGCTATTGAGTTCTCAGAGCAAGATTGGGATGACGTAATGAACGTGAACACCAAGACAGTGTTCTTTATGTCTCAGGCTGTTGCAAAGCAGTTTAAGGCTCAAGGTACTGGCGGAAAGATCATTAACATTGCATCGATGCTCTCATTCCAAGGTGGCATTCGAGTTCCTTCCTATACGGCTTCAAAAAGCGCTGTGATGGGAGTGACACGTGCTATGGCGAACGAATGGGCGCGCGACAATATCAATGTGAATGCGATAGCACCCGGTTATATGGAAACGAACAATACTCAAGCTCTGCGTGAAGATGCTGAGCGCAATCAAGCGATTCTTGAGCGTATTCCGGCTGAGCGTTGGGGTAAACCGCAAGATATCGCAGGTCCTTGTGTGTTCTTAGCATCATCAGCATCGGATTACATTAATGGCTATACCATTGCTGTTGACGGTGGTTGGTTAGCACGCTAGTTGGTTTTTTATTCTAAATTTTGAGTTTGCAGCAATCTTGCAGGAGAAGATAAATGAAAATCGCTTTAATGATGGAAAACAGTCAGGCAGGTAAAAATGCCATGGTTGCAGCTGAGCTAGAGTCAGTGGCGGGTGGCATTGGTCACGATGTTTTCAACTTAGGTATGACCGACGAGAATGATCACCACTTAACGTATATCCACTTAGGTATCATGGCCAGTATTCTGATCAACTCAAAGGCTGTGGACTTTGTTGTGACGGGATGTGGAACAGGGCAAGGTGCTTTGATGTCACTGAACCTGCACCCGGGTGTGGTTTGTGGTTACTGCCTAGAGCCATCAGATGCTTTCTTGTTTAACCAAATCAACAACGGCAATGCTCTCGCTCTCGCTTTTGCTAAAGGCTTTGGCTGGGCAGGTGAACTCAACATTCGTTATATCTTTGAAAAAGCGTTCACAGGCGAGCGTGGTAATGGGTATCCACTAGAACGTGCAGAACCACAGCAACGTAATGCAGCAATTTTGAATGAAGTGAAAGCGGCGGTGGTAAAAGATAACTTTATTGATTCTCTGAGAGCTATCGACCAAGATCTAGTGAAAACAGCGGTTGGCAGCGAGCGTTTCCAACAATGCTTCTTTGAGCATTGCCAAAACCAAGAAATCGCTGATTATGTTCGTTCACTTTTAGATTAATTAGAGCGTTTAGTTCTGATAGAGCCAGCCTTGTTCGGCTGGCTTTTTGATGAATAATTAAAGCAATGTAATGAGACAAACAGTAATCAACTGGCTAAATTGCGATTCGTGTTTTCCTGCATCTACTCTTCATCTTCGGTTTCTTTGGAAGCATTTGAGGCACAGCCTTTCTCTAGCCAGTTGTCCAGTACGTGTTGCAGTGCCTTCAAAGAGGTTGGCTTCTCTAGGCGACCATCCATCAGTTTGCTGATCATATCTAACTCGTGTTGTCCTGATTCGCCAGACAAAGCAATGATTGGCGTTTGAGGAGAGCGTGCCTTGATAATTTGGCTTGCGTCAAAACCATTCATTATCGGCATTTGTACGTCCATTAAGATCAAATCGACCTTGTGTGTTTTGAACAGTTCGACGGCATTCTCACCGTTTTTGGCTTGTAAGCTATTGACGCCAAGTCGACTCAAGTACATTTGAACAAGCGTGCGTTGTACTTCTTTATCATCGACGATCAGTACGGTTGGAGCCAAATGATTCCCTGGGGTTAGCGTGCTTGTTGGTTCTGAATTTTGCGTTGCCGCTTGGTTGTCTGGCTTAGCTTCAGCGTTGGTTTTGTTTTCAGTTGCAGTTTGATTACCTTTCCAATCATCGAAGTAAGGCGTACGAAGTGCGTCTGCTTTGGGGGCATTGGGTACCACCGGGAAGTACAGGTGGAACTCAGTAAACTCCCCAAGTTTAGAGTGGCACTCAACTCGGCCGCCAAATGAACGCATCACTCGTTGGCAATAACCGAGCCCTAGGCCGCTACCACCGCTTTTTTGGTAAGAGAAGAAATCATCAAAAATTTTATGTGTAATGGCTTCGTCAATGCCGGGGCCGGTATCTCGGAATATTAGAACGTTCTCGTACGGTCCGGTGTTGGTGCTGATCTCAATTTGGCTTTCTGGATAAGAATCAAAGTAATAGATTGCATTGCGTATCAAGTTGAAAATGACGAAGTTGAATAAGGTTTCATTCAGCTTTGCTACAAAATCAGCGTGTTGTGGTAAACGAATGCGTTCAATGATCTTTTCATTCTCAAAACCATAGTGGCTTACGGCTTGATCTACGGCTTTGTGGATAGAGGTCATGGTCACAGGGCCGTGTTCAGGCGTACTGTCACTGACTTCGCGCAGGATTATATCAATCAGCTGTCGACCACGTTGAATCGCAGCTTGGCCGTTCTCAATATCAAGTAAGATCTGTTTCGCTGGAGCTTGATTATCAATGTGCTGTTTTAACACCTCAAAATGCAACTGCACTTGAGCCAGCGGGTTACGCATTTCATGAGCGATTGAGTTAGCAAGGGCACGGCTTTGGCGGATGCGTCTATCGGCTTCGATAGTGCTTTGTACTCGAGTTAATAAGGTTTGCAGGGCAGAGATCTCTTCGTTAGAGAACATCTGATCGTTGCTCTTGTGTGACGATACTAACAAGTGCGTGACCGATTTCCCCTGGCCAAACAGAGGCATCACCAAAGCGGTATCGTTGGAGCTCATTTTGTCATACAGGGCTTTGATTGAGCGCTTGGCTGGTGCGGTGTAATCAAGCTCCTGAGACAACTCATCGAACACTAAAACGGACTTGTTGGTAGACAGGTAATCTTCGTAGAAGGTTTCGTTGTAGTTGCTGTTCACCAGACGCAACTTGTCTTCGGGAATCTGCAATAGGCTACCTAATCGACGCATTGCATCATCAATCGACAGCTTGAAATCGTCTTCTAGTGAGAGGATCTGTTGTACTGGCGTTTTCTTGTTTCCGTAGACAAAGAACGAGGCGTAGTGGCTTACGCGCTTGTAGAGAACATGCCACGTGATGCCGATAATCGCGCAGATTGGGATAGCAATAAGCCATTGACTGTCGTCTGTCAGCGGGATAAATATCGCGCCAAAAGGGATCACCAAAATAGCACAAACCAACATCGCATTTAGGCTCATGTACGCCAGGTATTTCACGCTGTAGAAGCGCGAGGTCAGCAGGGCATAGCCAACGAACAACATTTCACTTATCGACAAAGCTGGTGGCAGCCAAGTGAGCGAGAAATCACGCAAGAAGTAGGTCATGCCTAGGTGGATCGTCGCAGTAGACAGCATGAAGACTAAAATGCCGGCGATCATATAGTTGGTTTTGGCTAAAGTTAGCTTGCTGCTGTTGGCGCGCATGGCCACCAGGTTGAGTAGTGTTAGCACTACAAAGCTAATCATCCCAATAAAGAAGTACGGCGTATGCGGGCCAAACTCAATCACGAACTGGCTTGGGCCTGCAATGGTGACGTGTTCAACGGTTAACCCCGGACTTAAATTGATAAAGAAGGAGTAGACGGTCAGGGTGACGAAAATGGCTTGCTGCCACACATGAACCTTACCATTACGTTGTTCAGCGGCGAGTTTGCACGAGAAGTAATAGGCAAAGGCAAACGCAAAGAACGAGGCGAGGTTGGCAAACTTTGCGGCGAACACGGCGGCCGAGGCCCCAAGTTCCGGTAATAAGTCGGTATGGAAATAAGCGTTACTGCTGATCCACGCAACAATGCAGATCGAATACGCGATGTAAGGGGCATGGTGTGTCCCTGCGATCACTTCGTTCTTCTGTTTCAGGCGATAGCAGTAATAGAACAACCACATGACAACCACAGCCACGGTTGCAAGCAGTGTGATTGCTTTTGCATAGATGATCGCCTCTAGGCCGAAATCAAACATGTTCATCCTTTTTCACCGAGCTAGTTTTTCCTGCCGAGCGCGACTTTTCTAATGACTTTCTGCTTTCTCGCACTGCGCGTTTGTAGCTTCGAAAATCGACATTATTGAACGCTTTTACCATCATCTCAAAATTCCAGAATCCACGATAAATTGTCGTGCCATCGTCATTTAATTCGCAATATCCAGAATGGAAGTATGCATTGGAATCAATGGTTTGATAAAACTGAAGCATGAAAGGTTGCTCGATAATAGTGAAGCCAATCTTATAGCCTATTTGGTGTAACACACTCATCAGCTCTTTTTGAGAAAGGTAGAGGAAATAGAGCTTTTGTTGGGTATTGCCACTTACTGTCAGACGTAACACCTCACACAGGGCATATTTGTCGGACAATTGTAACTGGAATTGTTGGTCAAATTCTGGGAGAGAGTAACATTTTGACAGTGTAGGCGGTGTGAAAAGTTGTAACCCTGCGAGTTCATCGTAGCCGTAATTGGGTAAACAGTATTGCCATTGCTCATTGCTGAACGGCGGTGCGTAACTTAGCCAAGTGTCATTCTTAGACCAGTCTTGAATCAGCGCAGAGGAAACCAGTGTTGGAAAGGCTTCATCGACTGGATGCTTGAGCAGAATAAAATGCTTACCTGCCTGAGAAAGGTGTAATAAAGGCAGCATCTCAAACCATTTCTCGCCCTTGATGAACACCTCGAGATTGCTTAAAGCAATGGCATCGCTGATTGACATTCCTTGTGGGTGACTCGGTGTTTGTACCAAAAGTGGCTCATGTTCTATCTGTTCGATGATCGCACCGTAATAAGCACTGTCATTGATAGGGAGGTCGACATGAGAAATGGAGCTTGGATTTAATGGAGATTTTGCTTTGATCGCAGCAATTTCACACTCACACCAGAAACCTAGCCAATGCATATAGCACTGCCCTACAGCCTGCTCTAGAAGAGCAATCTCTGCAGATAGTGTATTTGGATAGCGCAGAATCAGATCGCGGTAGTCCATCACCTCAAACAATACAGAGTAGCTTTTGTTTTGATGCTCTGGGAAAAGCAATTCTAATTGGCTTCTACGATATTCAGTCACGCTTTGAAAAAGCTCAGTGCGCTCATGTGGCTGATAAGTGCTGATGACGAGCTCTATCAGCGCTCGCTGTTTTATTTCGATAGACAGACTGCTAGCCAACAGTGAGCCTAAAGACGACGTTAATTTCATGTTTAACCTAGCCTAGGTTTATATAATTATTTTTATTTGATCTGCACTATCTATAGGACACTGATTTTAGGTATGTGTTTGAAGTTACGTTACTTTGAGAGAGCCAATCGTAACTTTACTTGTGTCCATGGTGTGAGAAGTAAGTTGCATAATCGGGCGAGATTTTACTACTTGCACTCACCCTCAACAATAAAGATTTTCCATATTTGAATGAATTCAAAGATGAACAAAATACATTATTATCAACAACTTGTAGGGTTGGATCACAGTTTTAAAATCAGACATGATTAAGTCGAGCATAAACTTTTGGATTTATAAAATAATTTCAAATATCTATTTTTTGAACCAATATCATAATCCACATCAAGATGAGCTCATCTTATTAATCGTGATAGGAATGTTTTTGGTGTGAAGTATGTAATTATCTGATTAATTATGTCTGTATTATTACTCGCTTATTCTCTCGCTACTCATTTTAATGATTTAAATATCAGGTGGATAAAAGCAGAGCTCCAGTGCTCGTCTTGTTTTCCTGACAATCTCCTGTGTTTATAGAGTAGTTACACCATAATCTCTGATGAAGTGATGACATTCGAGGTTTAAGCTTGCCTGCATATGAAACATTATTGCGAGTAATCCCTCGTAAATGATTGAGGTAGAGAGAATTTATGAAGAACGTACGATTAACATCATTACTTGGAACAGCAACCTTGTTTAGTGTCGTGGCGTTAGCTGGGTGTAGTCAGAAATCAGAGGTACCAACTCAACCGCAAGAGAATGCGAACCCCATCTGCAGCACTAAAAACCTGACGGGTGGTTGGTCGAAAAGTGAGATAACACCAGAAGCCAAGCAAGCTTTAAACGCAGTTCTTAGCCAAATGAACACTTCAGCTGAGCTCAAGCAGATCTTGAGTGTTCGAACTCAGGTTGTCGCGGGTTTGAATTACGCTATTGAGTTTGAAATGGATAATGGTGAAGTGTGGAACACCATCGTTTACCGTTCTCTACAAGGTGACATCGAAATGACGCAACCTGCACAGAAAGGTCTTCTGTGCTCATAATCTAGATGCGTCTGTATCTTGTGAGATAGGCTTATAGCAAATAAAAATGGCTCCGTATTGGGAGCCATTTTTGTTTTTAAGAAGACTGATTTGTTGAACGTTTTCAGTCGGCCAACTCGGGCTCAGCTAACTCCTGAACACAAGCACGGCTGATGTCTTCATCAATGTAGGCCATACCGAGTTTATTGAGGTAGTCCATGCGATCAGCAGTGCGAAGCTCGATGTCGGGGCCTGCAATGTTATTGGCTTGATAAATTTCAGTGAGGTGAGACATGAATTGCTCGCCCACACTCATCATCAATAGACTCATTGCTCCTACGTCCGGTCTTACTTTGGCACGTTGCTTTTCAGATAAGTTTACCGCTAATACGATAGGCTGTTCTTCACCTTCGAAGCGAACGCCTCGCTCACGAACGGTTTGTTGAGCCCAGTAATATGCCAGTTCTTTGCTCTGGGTGAGAAACACTGGCTCAACCGATTCGGTGTAGTTGTTGCCGATGGTCGCCATAGTTTTTGAAGCTGCTTCGTTGAGCGCTTTGTCTCCAGAACGTTTTAAACCTTGGCCTTGAATAGAAGCCAATAAAGCGGAAGATGTGCCGTGATACCAAGTATCACCCGTCGCGAAACCATTCTCTGATAACAGTGTTTTTGCATCTTGTAGGTGTGTAGGTATTGAAGTCATAGGCACTCTCAAAAAATAAGAATCTTAACAAATAGGAATCTGAACAAATACGTATACAGTTAGCTTAAACAGAAGTTGTTCGGTTAACCGTGGTGTGGAACACAAATCTGAGGCTTTGAGATAAAGCTGGCAGTACAAGCTTTATCTCAAAGCCTTCCCCCGGATCTTACCTAAGTAAGAGAGAAGGACGGGGGAGGCTTTAGCGTTAGCGGTTAATCAAATTGATTAGACGTATTCGCTTCACCCGCGGCTTTTAGTGCATTCTCACCCGCGAAGTACTCTTTGTGATCATCACCGATGTCTGAACCAGACATGTTTTGGTGTTTAACACAAGCGATGCCTTGGCGTATCTCTTTACGCTGAACATTTGCAACATAGCCCAGCATGCCTTGGTCACCGAAGTATTCTTTTGCAAGGTTGTCAGTAGACAGCGCTGCAGTGTGGTAAGTCGGTAGAGTAATCAAGTGATGGAAGATACCCGCTTCACGAGATGCATCCGCTTGGAATGTGCGAATCTTGTCATCAGCTCGTTTAGACAATTCAGTTTCGTCATATTCAGCACTCATTAGGCTAGCACGGTCGTAAGCTGAAACATCTTTACCTTCTGCTACCATCGCATCGTAAGCTTGCTGACGGAAGTTTAGCGTCCAGTTGAATGATGGAGAGTTGTTGTAAACCAGTTTCGCATTAGGGTGTACTTCACGTACGCCGTCCATCATCTCTTTGATTTGACCGATGTGTGGTTTCTCAGTCTCAATCCAAAGTAGGTCAGCACCTGCATTGATTGCTTCGATACAGTCAAATACACAACGATCTTCACCAGTACCTTGGCGGAATTGGTATAAACCTGAAGGTAGACGCTTAGGTCGAACTAGCTTGCCGTCACGGTTGAAACAAACATCGCCTTCAGCCATATCAGCAACATCAATCTCTTCAACATCTAGGTATGAGTTGTAGATGTCACCTTGGTCGCCCGGCTCTTTCACTACGGCGATTTCTTTTGTTAGGCCAGCACCTTGTGAATCGGTACGAGCAACGATGATGCCGTTGTCGATGCCTAGCTCAAGGAAAGCGTAACGAAGCGCACGAAGTTTTGCGTGGAAGTCAGCGTGTGGAACCGTTACTTTGCCGTCTTGGTGACCACATTGTTTCTCGTCGGCTACTTGGTTTTCGATTTGTAGACAACAAGCTCCCGCTTCAATCATCTGCTTAGCCATTAGGTAAGTCGCTTCTGCGTTACCGAAACCAGCATCGATATCGGCAATGATTGGCACTACGTGTGTCACGTGGTTGTCGATTTTGTCTTGAATACGGTCTTGTAGGTTCACATCACCTGCTTCACGCGCAGCGTCTAGCTCACGGAATAAACCACCCAGTTCACGAGCATCGGCTTGGCGCAGGAATGTGTATAGTTCTTCTACTAGGCCTGCAACCGATGTTTTCTCATGCATTGATTGGTCTGGAAGTGGACCAAAGTCAGAGCGAAGTGCAGCAACCATCCAACCAGAAAGGTATAGGTAACGACGGTCAGTCTTGCCATCAAAGTGCTTCTTAATAGAAATCAGCTTTTGTTGGCCGATGAAACCATGCCAGCAACCCAGAGACTGAGTGTATTGAGAGCTGTCTTCGTCGTAAGCCGCCATGTCTGCACGCATGATATCTGCCGTGTATTGCGCAATATCCAGACCTGTTTTGAATTTGTTTTGAGCTCGCATACGAGCAGCAGATTCAGGGTTAATTGCATCCCATGGAGCACCAGCAGCGCTTTTTGCAACTTCAATCATTTCGATATCTTGTGTAATTTGCGACATAACTATTCCTTAGTTTCACGTGGACATGTTGGCCAATTTGGCGAGGTCATTTGATTTGGATTAAATCTAACCATGGACAAATAATAATCATGTATGTGATAATTTTGTTAATTTATAGTTATTATATTCGGTATTTTTCTTATGAATATTGCTCGTATAGACCTTAATTTACTTGTGTATTTAGACATGTTGCTACGTGAGAGAAACGTTACACGAGCAGCAAATCAATTGGGTATTACTCAGCCTGCCATGAGTAATGGCCTTCGCCGATTGCGTGATCTGTTTGAAGACCCGCTATTAGTAAGAACAAGTGAAGGGATGATACCGACCGAACGCGCGCATAAGTTGCAGCCACTGATTCGAAACATCTTGGCGAATGTAGAGAAGACACTGCAACCGACCACAGAGTTTAATGCAGAAGACAGTGAACGCGTGTTTCGTATCATGGCGAGTGACTATGCAGAGTCGACCATTATTCAACCTCTTCTGAAAAGGTTAAGTGAGATAGCACCGAAAATACGACTGGATATCATGACGCCAAGTGACGTGAGTTATCAGGATGTAGAGCAAGGTACCGTTGATATAATTATCAACCGATTTGACGATATTCCTCAGTCGTTTCACCAGATGAGCCTCTGGCACGACGGGTTTTCTTGCCTATTTAGTTGTGACAACCCGATCGCCGACAACTTCGATATTTTGTCTTATTTAAAGGCACAACATATTTGGGTAAGTAAGACAGGTATGGGAACGGGAGTGGGAATAAACCCAAGTGAAGCACAAAAGCTTGGTTGGATAGATGAGGCATTAATACGCATCGGTAAAACCCGTAACATCACGGTGTTTACTCGACACTATTTGTCGGCGATTCTCTTCGCTCAGCAGAAGAACCTTATCCTGACTATTCCTACCAAAGCAGCTCAACTGCAGCGCAATAATCCTAGATTGTTGATCAAGCCTGCGCCATTTGCGATTGAACCCTTTGAGGTGAAGATGGCGTGGAGTCCATTGTTACAAACCAATCCAGACCATCAGTGGATGCGTCGTTTGATTAAAAGTGTCGCTAACGAAATCGAGAGTGGAGTGACGGAATAACATAGTTTGTAGGGTATTTTTTATATGAATATCCAATATAACCGGCATAAATTAGCTAAATTCATGTCCGTTAAGTAAGTTTAAATCAGTAAAGTAAATTTGAGCTAGTCACGAAAATTTATTGAGTAGCCATCAATTAGTTTGAGAGAGATTTTATGAGCAGTCGTATTCAACAGGGAAGCTTGAACATTGATAGCACCCTCTACCAATTAATTAATGAGCAGGTGATTCCTGGAACAGGCATTGTCGCTGAAGACTTTTGGCAATCATTTGCAACCATTCTTGAAGATTTGGCGCCAAAAAATCGCGCATTGCTTATCAAGCGTGAAGATCTTCAACATCAAATTGACGTTTGGCACCAAGAGCGTGCCGGGCAAACGCTAGATCCTGTAGAGTACAAACAGTTCTTACAGCAGATCGGTTATTTGGTTCCTGAAGGCGATGACTTTCAAGTGACGACAGCCAGCGTAGAACCTGAGATCGCAACACAAGCAGGGCCGCAGCTTGTGGTGCCAATCATGAACGCACGCTTTGCACTTAACGCAGCCAATGCGCGTTGGGGCAGTCTATATGATGCGCTCTACGGAACGGACGTGATCAGTGAAAGTGATGGCGCGGAAAAGGGCGGAAGCTTTAACCCTGCTCGTGGCGCTAAAGTAGTGACTTATGCTCGTGAGTTCCTTGATGATGCAGCGCCATTAAACGGTGTCTCTCATAAAGACGTGACCAAATACAGCATCAGTAACGCTAGCATCGGCAATAAGCTCATAGCGACACTCGATAACGGCGAAGAAGTCACTCTCATTGATAGCGACCAGTTCATTGGCTATCAAGGTGACGCAAGTTCCCCTTCGTGCATTCTTCTTAAACACAATAATCTGCACATCGAAATTCAAATTGACCCAAGCGCACCGATTGGTAGCGTTGATGTGGCGGGTATTAAAGATGTGTTGGTCGAAGCTGCCCTAACAACCATTATGGATTGCGAAGACTCGGTTGCTGCAGTTGATGGTGAAGACAAAGCATTGGCTTACCGTAACTGGTTAGGCTTGATGAAAGGTGATCTGCAAGAATCACTAGAGAAAAACGGCAAAACTATTGTTCGTAACCTTAATCCCGATCGCCAATACACCAGCGTGACGGGTGGTGAGATTTCACTAAAAGGCCGCAGCATGTTGTTCATCCGTAATGTCGGCCACTTGATGACTAACCCTGCGATTATTGATGCCGAAGGTAATGAAGTGCCTGAAGGCATTATGGATGGCATGATCACTTCGTTAATTGCGATGCATGATTTAAAAGGCAACAGCGCGTACCAAAACTCGACTGCGAACAGTATCAACATCGTAAAACCTAAGATGCATGGCCCTGAAGAAGTCGCCTTTACTAATGAATTGTTTGGCCGTATTGAAGATGCATTAGGGCTAGATCGATTCACGATAAAAGTCGGCATCATGGACGAAGAGCGTCGTACTTCGGTTAACCTTAAAGAATGTATTCGTGCAGCTAAAGATCGTGTTGTGTTTATCAACACAGGTTTCTTAGACCGAACGGGTGATGAGATTCACACCAGTATGGAAGCGGGGCCTTTTGCTCCTAAAACACAGCTGAAAACCATGACTTGGATTGGCGCATACGAAGATCAAAACGTTGATCTTGGCTTAGCTTGTGGCCTGCAAGGTAAAGCCCAGATTGGTAAAGGTATGTGGCCAGAGCCGGATAATATGGCGAAGATGATGGACGCGAAAATCGGACATCCACAAGCGGGTGCCAATACCGCTTGGGTTCCTTCTCCAACCGCCGCGACTTTGCACGCGCTGCACTATCATAAGGTGAGTGTACCAAGCCGTCAGAAAGAGCTTCGTGAGCGAGTGAGAGCCAATGTCGATGATATTCTTACTATCCCGTTACTGGGCGATCAAAAGCTTACCGCGCAAGATATTCAAAGTGAACTGGATAACAACACCCAAGGTATTTTGGGTTATGTGGTTCGTTGGATTGACCAAGGCGTTGGTTGTTCGAAGGTACCTGATATTAACGATGTAGGGTTAATGGAAGACCGAGCGACGCTGCGTATTTCAAGCCAGCATATTGCGAACTGGTTACGTCACGGCATTTGCGAGGAAGCTCAGGTAATGAAAACCATGAAGCGTATGGCCGCAGTGGTGGATGAGCAAAACGCTGGCGACCCGAGTTACCGTAACATGGCGCCTGATTTTGAAAACAGCATTGCATTTTCAGCGGCGTGTCAGTTGGTATTCGAAGGCTGTGCTCAGCCGAGCGGTTACACCGAGCCAGTGCTGCACGCGATGCGTCTAAAACTGAAAGCGCAGGGATAGTGAAGCAACCGAATAACAAAAACAGAGAATGTAAAATACTAAAAAAAGAAACCCCCTTTAACCGAGCCCAAGGTGCCGCGCTTTTATAGCGCGGCTTTTTTTTTGATTCATTTTTGTGAAGGGAAGGGGGGAGAATGGGGCAGGTTAGTGCTCACTAAGACTTAATTATTTCCGAGCCCTAATCACTGCCAGAACTTAGTTACTACCAACCTTATTTTCCGCCAAAGCAAAGATACTTAATGTCCATGTACTCATCGATGCCTTCTTTCGCACCTTCACGGCCAATACCTGATTGTTTCACACCACCGAAAGGCGCGACTTCGGTTGAGATTAGACCATCATTAATGCCGACCATACCGTACTCAAGCGCTTCTGCAATGTTCCACACTCGGTGGATGTTCTGACTGTAGAAGTAAGACGCCAAACCATAAATCGTATCGTTGGCCATCTCGATAAGCTCTTCGTCCGTGTCGAATTTCATCACGGGCGCGACTGGGCCAAAGATCTCTTGTTGAACGATGTCCATGCTGTGTTTTACATCTTTAAGAACAACAGGTTGAATGAAAAGCCCATTAAGTTCCTGAGTTGGCGTGACAGGCGTGGCACCTTGTTCAATCGCTCGGTTTACCAAAGCTTGGATGTTGTTCTTTGCGTTCAGGCTGACAACAGGGCCAATCGTGACACCTTCATCTAAGCCGTTACCAATCTTAAGCTGCTGAACCGCTTGATCGAATTTAGCCACAAACTCATCGTACACTTTACTGTGAACGTAGAATCGGTTTGCACAGACACATGTTTGACCTGCATTACGGAACTTCGACGCCATTGCCCCTTGAACGGCTGCATCGATGTCGGCATCGTCAAACACAATAAATGGTGCGTTACCGCCAAGTTCCATTGAGGTGCGTTTGATGCCTTTTGCTGCTTGAGCCATCAAAATACTGCCCACACGGGTCGACCCAGTGAAAGAGATTTTTTTGATAAGCGGATGCGAAGTGAATAGGTTGCCCACTTGTTCAGGGCTTTCACCAAGCACCACTTGAAGTAGATCTTTAGGGATACCCGCTTGATAAGCCAGTTCAACCACAGCAAACGCGGAAAGCGGTGTCTCATCCGAAGGTTTCACGACAAAGCTACAACCCGCAGCTAAGGCAGGAGCCGCTTTACGAGTGATCATTGCAATAGGGAAGTTCCATGGCGTAATCGCGCACGCCACTCCGATCGGTTGCTTGATGGTCACCAAACGTTTGCCTGCGACTGTGCTAGGAATGGAATCACCATAAGTGCGCTTTGCTTCTTCTGCAAACCACTCAATGAAGCTCGCGCCATACACCACTTCGCCTGCCGCTTCGGCTAACGGTTTACCTTGTTCAATCGTCATGATTCGAGCAAGGTCATTCTTGTTTTCGAGGATCAACTGGTGCCAGCGATGAAGTAGTGCAGCACGAGATTTAGCAGGGATTTTTGCCCACTCTTTTTGCGCTACATGAGCTCGTTCAATCGCGCTCGATAACTCTGTTTCTGATGATATCGGTGCGTGCCCGATGAGTTCACCCGTTGCTGGGTTTGTGACTGCAACTGCGTTGTTCGCTTCTGTCACCATAAAAGAGAGTAAGTGCTGGTTATTAATTTCTAGCATGTGATTCCTTCTTGATGATTACTTTAGACGTGTTGCTTATTTGTGGGCAGTGAGAGTTAGAGTGACTTCGACCAGGTGTTCGTTGCTCGAAGCTTGTGGTTACGACTCAATAATACAGTTTTTTGTTTTCAAGATGAAAACACCTCCCGTTTTTCCTGAAATGATGACCATAGCGTTGCGTGTTGACTGTGATTTAGTCGGGCATTACACAAATTCAAACAACACGTAAACGCGTTTCTACGGAACCCTCAACCCAGTTAAATAAAGGGCTGGGGGCTCGAAATGCCGGTTTGTGTAAAAAAGCAATTTAGTAAAATTCACACTGTGAAATTTTTGTTGTGAAATTGTGACAAAAATACAAGTAGTATGAAAAACATGGAAACCACACAGTAAAGAACAATTTTGAAAAGGGTCTATTGGGATGTTTGACCTAAATGAAATTTAAAGCCGTACGAGGGATAGACTATGAATATGCTGACACTAGACAAAACAGAACTTCACAGAAACCATTCAACATTTATTGCTGAAGCTGTCTTTGCCGTCGAAATGGTGAAAGCAGACAAGCAACTCGAAAAACAGAAAATGGCGAAACAGTTGCTTGATACTTTATTTCCTCTTGAGGCGGGTTCACACGAAGACGCGGTGAGCTACGAGATTGATTACCGACATGTTCAGGTTTACTTCAAAAACGGTGAGCACACCGGCCTAAAACGCGCTAAACACTTTGTAGCTTACACAGGTGATAAATCTAAGCCTTCAGCAATCCTATTCCGTGATGAAAGCGGTACGCACGTTGAAGTGACAATCGGCGCTCGTAAAGGCACAGGCCGTCTGGAGTTGGTTGATATTCAAGATATCCAATTAGAGACGTGCACTACGTTTGGTCAAACTGAGGCCAGCCGTTCTTCTGGCATCCGTCACTGGGTGAGCTTAGTAAAAGGCGATGAAAGTGGCCGCCCGAATGCATCAAGTGAAGACAAAGAGTTCACTGCGAAAAATGGTGAAGACTATAACCTAGGTTTTTGCTTCGCAATCTAACGAACTGTCTTTGAAATGTGCAGTGCTGATCTGTGAGACGCAGCGCTGACATTTGAGCACTGATTTCTCTTTTACCTTTGGTAACTTTCCCCGCCCCTATAGCGGGGCTTTTTTATTAGAGCTATAAGTAAATTGGGTGATTATTAAAATTATCTGCAAAAAGTTTGGATGTGACTTTACGGTGCGTCATTTTAATTTAAATTGTTGTATTTGAAGGTTTTTATTCTTTTGTTTTATTCTGTTTTTATTGGGTTAACTATCACTATCAACGGTGGTTTGGGTGACTATTGAGCTAAAAATCAGTCAAAATGCTTTGAGCTGTGCTATAATGTGCGCCTTGGGATTGAGCCAGTAAGTCCATTTATCACTAACTATTGTGATTTTTATTGCCTTTTATTTAGGCGATGCGGCGAGCCAATCAAGTAGTAGTTGGATATGGAGAGCGTCCTTATATTCGTTGAATCGGATATGCGAACATCATAATTTATGAGTTTTAAATCAAAAAAGTACAGTATTGATTCTACTGACTATCAAGTTGGTCAAGACAACGTCAGTAAATGGGGCATGGATGTCCATAACACAGTTTTCGTAGCCTCAGTTGGCTTATCTCTTCTCTTCATCATCACTCTTCTTGCTCTTCCTCCTGCAGATGCTAAAGCTGCAATTGATTCTATTAAGGGTGCTGTTCTATCAAAGTTTGACTTCCTGTTTATGTGGGGAGCTAACATCATGCTAGCGTTTGCTGTTGTTCTTGCTTTTTCACCGTTGGGTAAAATCCGTTTAGGTGGCGAAGACGCGACGGCGGACTATTCAATGTCATCTTGGATTGCGATGTTATTCGCAGCAGGTATGGGTATTGGACTTATCTTCTGGGGTGTTGCAGAGCCAACTGCGTTCTTCACTAACTGGTTCGGAACGCCATTAGACGCAGAACCTTTCACAGCCGCTGGTCGTGAACTGGCGCTAGGCGCAACCGTATTCCACTGGGGTTTTCATGCATGGGCTATCTATGGCATGACGGCGCTTTGTCTGGCGTACTTTGTTTATAACAAAGGCTTACCGCTATCAATGCGTTCTGTGTTTTACCCAATTCTGGGTGAGCGTGTGTGGGGTAAAACTGGTGATGTAATCGATGTACTAACCGTACTGGTTACTCTGTTTGGCCTTGCGACTTCATTGGGCTTAGGTGGTACACAAGCAGCAAGTGGTATTAGCCACGTGTTCGGCTTGGAAAACAACATCTTCCTTCAGCAATCTATCATCGTTCTGATCATGGGCTTGGCGATCATCTCTGTACTACGTGGTATGGACGGTGGTGTTAAGTTCCTAAGTAACCTGAACATGGTTATTGCGTTCGTATTCCTTGGTCTTATCGCTGTATTGAACTTTACGACAGTGCTTGATTCTGTGGCGACTGCGGCAACGGGCTATGTGAAAAACATCGTAGCTTTGAGCCAAAGTGCGGGTCGTGAAGACACAACATGGCTGCATGGCTGGACTGTGTTCTACTGGGCATGGTGGGTTGCGTATGCACCATTCTTCGGTATGTTCGTAGCGCGTATTTCTAAGGGCCGTACGGTTCGTGAGTTCCTACTTTGCGTACTGATTATCCCAACATTGGTAACGTCGGCTTGGATGTCGATCTTCGGTGGCGTAGCTATCGAGCAAGTAATTAACCATGTGGGGCAACTTGGCCTCGACCAAGGCATTACAGACGTATCTCTAAGCTTGTTTTACATGCTAGATGCTTACTCGTTCGGTAGCATTCTGTCTGTTCTCGCAGTCGCGCTGATCATCGTGTTCTTCGTTACAACGTTGGACTCAGGTTCTATCGTTATCGATGGCATGACGGCGGGTGGTAAATTAGAAGTGCCAGTGAAACAGAAAGTCGTTTGGGCGGTTATCTCAGGTGCTATCGCGATGGTGATGCTGTGGATTGGTGGTACTCAATCAATCCAAGCTCTGCAATCTATTACGATTATTGCAGCACTGCCGTTTACGATCATTCTTTTGATTGGTTGTGTGAGCTTGTTGAAAGGCCTACTGACAGAAGTCGGTAAAGGGCAAGAAACGGTTACTCCGGCCACTAAGTAAGTACCTCTAGATAGGAACTTACTCTAATCAGCAGATTCAAAGCTCCCTTGCACCGCGTGCAAGGGAGCTTTTTTATGCCGTAGAAGACATCAGCGAAAGAGAAACAAAAAAGAGCCACAAGTGAGTAGTCATTTGTGGCTCTTTTAGTTCTTGGCTCTTAGTTATTAGTCTAGGTGCCCGGTTCTAGCCATGAGCGGGTTTACGCTTACGCGTTCAATTCGTGCTGAATAACGTAATCCAAAGCACCAACAACAGCAGCAACTTGAGCATCATTACACTCTTCGTCTGTTACTTTGTCACTGTCTGGGTAAACCTCTGTGGTTGTACCGTACTTACAGTCAGTCACGCCGCCACATAAGCCAAGCTTCTTCATTGGGTAGTTGATCACGCCGTGTTGAGTGACGTCTGAACCAATGATCTTGCCTTCGTCATCCGCAGGCGCAATGTGGGTTACTTTTTCAACTGAAGCGATGACAGCAGCTTGGAATTCAGGTTGTGGGTTTTCAGTATCGCCAACAGTGTAGAAACCGTCTGGGATCATACCTTCGATGTACTCAATGCCATCACGAGCTGCGAGTGCAGGTCGGAATTCAGTTTCATCAGAGTCAGTCGTCTCATGCAGGTCAACGTGAACCAATACTTCTGGCAGAGACGCTACTAGAGCTCGTAGGTTTGCTGATTCTTCTGCTGGCGTACCGTCGTAGAAAGAGCGGTTTGGATCAACAGCATTTGGATTCCAGCGGTTGATCACTTCGTAGCCCCAAGGGCTCACACAAGGTGCGACAACAATGTTGAAGTGCGCCGTGTATTTTTCTGCTTGAGTCGCAGCGAATTTGATCGCGCCATGCACGCCACTGGTTTCGTAACCGTGAACACCACCTGTTACCAGAATCGTCGGCTTTGACTCGTCCCAGTTTTTGCTCTTGATAGCGAAGAGTGGGAAGCGAGCTTCGTCGTAGCTCAGTGCGCCGTATTGTTCGATGTCAAAGCGGTCTGCCAGTGCTTTAATCTTTGGTACAACTTCTTGCTGGTATTCACGCTTAACCGTTCGTTGAGCTAACCATGCTTCACGTTCTGCTTGTTGCCATTTTTGCCCTAGCTTACCAATCGGGTAGGTAGATTCACTTTTCATCTATACTTTTTCTTTTATGTTCGTGAAAGATTAAGACAGATTATTCCTGTCTAACAGAGACAGCAATAGAAAACACAACTTGTGACTTTATTTTTTACAGACTCATAACTTTGATGAGTGAATTGATGGTGTTACATTTTATTGATGGTTCAATTCTTTATAAAGAGACAACAAAATGGCTGGAGCAAGTTTACTAACACTGTTAGATGACATTGCAACCGTGTTGGATGATGTCGCATTGATGTCTAAGGTAGCCGCTAAAAAAACCGCAGGCGTATTAGGTGACGATTTAGCCCTTAACGCCCAGCAGGTATCCGGTGTTTCTGCTGAAAGAGAAATCCCAGTGGTATGGGCGGTCGCAAAAGGCTCATTTAAAAACAAGCTGATTTTGGTTCCGGCAGCACTATTGATCAGTGCATTCATTCCTTGGTTGATCATGCCACTACTGGTGATTGGTGGTCTGTTTCTTTGTTTTGAAGGGGCAGAGAAAATCTTAGAAAAGCTTTTTCCTCATGCTCATCAACACGAAGAGAAAGATGAGGAAAGCAGCTCGGGTGAATCTGTTGAAGAGTATGAGAAGCGAAAGGTCTCAGGCGCAATTCGTACCGACTTCATCTTATCTGCGGAAATCATTGTGATAGCTCTGGGTACCGTAACGGGTACAAGTATCGTGACTCAGATTCTTGTCGTAAGTTTGATAGCCGTTGTGATGACGATTGGTGTTTATGGCTTAGTGGCTGGGATCGTTAAGCTGGATGATTTAGGTTTTTATCTCCAGCGCACATCGAATGGGAGTACCATTAAAACCAGATTGGGTAATGGGTTAGTCGCCTTTGCACCAAAGCTGATGAAGATGCTTGCGGTTGTCGGCACGGCTGCGATGTTCTTGGTTGGTGGCGGTATTGTGGTGCACAACGTTCCTGCGATTCATCATTTAATTGAACCGATTATTATGGATTTTAGTGGACATACGATTGCGACTGCGGTGGTACCAACGCTATTAAATGGTGTGATTGGGGTTTTATCTGGATTGATTGTCGTTGCTATTTGGACTGCTATCGGAAAAATTCGCGGTAAGTAATCGTTAAATTACTGCTGGGAATAAGACAGTCTTTCATCGAAACAAAAAAGGGTCACCATAATTACTATGGTGACCCTTTTCGCTAAATGGAGGGTGTTTATTTAACAGCCCAAGTGCTTATTTTACAGACCAAGCAATCGTCTCGCCGCCACGGATTGGCACAACGATGTCTGAATCGAAAGGCATGGTTTCAGCAACATTCCACTCTTCTTTAACTAGAGTGATGGTATCTGAGTTACGTGGCATGCCATAGAAGTCTGGGCCGTTGTGGCTCGCGAACGCTTCTAGGTTTTCAAGCTTACCCTCTAGTTCAAACACTTCAGTGTAAAGCTCTACTGCTGCGTGCGCAGTGTAAGAACCCGCACAACCACATGCTGACTCTTTTGCGCCTTTAGCATGTGGTGCAGAGTCTGTACCCAAGAAGAACTTCTTGCTGCCGCTTGTTGCCGCCTCGATAAGCGCTAATTGGTGAGTGTTACGCTTCAAAATAGGAAGGCAGTAGAAGTGTGGCTTAATGCCGCCAACCAACATGTGGTTGCGGTTGTAAAGCAGGTGGTGAGCGGTGATGGTTGCTGCTACGTTGTCGTTAGCGTTCTTAACGAAAGTCGCTGCGTCTGCAGTCGTGATGTGCTCAAGAACAATCTTCAGGTTAGGGAAGTCGTTCACAATCGGTGCTAGAACTGTGTCTAGGAACTCTTTTTCACGGTCAAAGATATCAACATCGTGAGCCGTTACTTCACCGTGTACCAGTAGCAACATATCCACTTCTTGCATTGCTTCTAACACGTGGTAAATCTTTTGTGCTGACGTCACGCCTGAATCGGAGTTAGTCGTCGCGCCCGCTGGGTAAAGCTTTGCAGCCACTACTGCACCAGACTCTTTCGCTTTGCGAATTTCGTCAGGAGTGGTGTTGTCTGTCAGGTAGAGTGCCATTAGAGGCTGGAATTGCTCGCTTGGCTGCTCTGCCATGATGCGTTCACGGTAAGCTAAAGCCATTTCGGTATCGGTTACCGGTGGGATGGTATTTGGCATGATTAACGCTCGACCATTGTAGCGGCTGATATCGCGCACTGTATCTTTTAATACTTCGCCATCGCGTAGATGAACGTGCCAGTCGTCAGGACGAGTAATCGTAAGTTGTGTCATTGAAGGCTCCCACCATTTGAAGTGTTATGTAGTTGGAGCCTAAACTCAGCGAAATCTGTGAAAGCAATCGCTTACGTTTAGGCGACAGGATGATAGTGGAAAAGTACTTTCATTTCATCCTATTTTTAACTCTTCATGGCTAGGAGCTTGTTTTTATGGATATTTTATTCGGTATCTATTTGTTAATAAGGGTTAGCGGGTGGCTACCCACAGACCATGGATCATTCCTGGAACCCAGAAGAAGAAAGTAAGAATGATATTAATCACCAAATCTTTCCCGGCGCCGCGAGCGAAGAACACGCCAACAGGCGGAAGCAGTACACATAAGATGATAATGACGAGTTTGTTCATGATAAATCCTTTTTATTCAATGAAAGTTCAATGCGGTAAACGTGTTCATATTATAGAACGTCTCGAGAGTGTTACGGCATTGCTGCCTTAATGTACCAAAATAGAAAGCTAAACATCTCAAGATACTAGCCTAGTATCAAGTGTTTAATGCCTGCCAGTTCGACTAAAGTTAGATTGGATGTAATAGTGAGGTTTGAGTTGAAATTGTTTAAATTGAAACATAAATAGTGTGCAGTCTAGCGTTAAACTAGTTACGAATAACTAGTTTAACGCTAGCGTCTTAGGATTATTCGGTATCAACCCAAAGCTCTAATCCATTTAGGTAGCTGTCTCCTGTGGCCCTAAAGCCTGTTAACTGCTCATCTGCGGTTAGAGTATATTCATCGCTATAGTGACCTGAGTAAGATTTGCTACCACAGGTTAACAGTAAGCCACCAGATTTATTATATAGAAAGAGTCGAGACATATCGTTTCCAGACCCAAACTCTGTGGGTCCCCAGACAGCTCTAACTCTACCTATGTCAGCAACGTTTATTGTATGTTTGGCTCCGCCAGTGCCTCCAATATGAGCACCTCCTACCTGCGAGATAGAATCTACAATAAACCCACAGCCAAACGTCACTTGAGCATTGATACGAGTATCAAATAGATAATCATTACCAATGTCATCACCAAGGAATTTAACTGGATACCCTAGAGGTGTTGCATCGACGCAAGCAGCAAATCGAACACTCGAATTGGCATCATATGTACTAACAACTCTATCTGCCATGTTTACGGAATGATGATAGCTAGTTCCACTTGCTCCTTGGTTACTAGCCCAGTAGCTAACGTCAATTGGCCAGTTGTGATTAGTAAACAAACGGCCACTAGTATTGCCATCATCATATAGGCTTCGAAGTTCCGTCACCGTTGGCAATCGTGCTCCTCTAGCTTGGCACAAGTGATTAGCAGTGTGCCAATCGTGAGAAGCCGTGGTGATACCATTTAAAGCGGTAGTACCGTTACCAACTTGAGGTGTGGCGATGATTTCAGCATCTTTAGCATCTGCGTACATCAACGGTGGTAGGTAGATATTCCCTGAGACGATTGGCTCATATGGGTTACCGACGTAACCTTGCAAAATTCCTGTGGCATAGCCCCCTTTTCCATCAGACACAACATAGGACACAGATGTTTCTCCAGGTTGGGTACTAGTGAAATCAAACTCAGTATCATTGAAAAGATTACCATCGTTGTTGGCATCGTTTGGAATTAAGATGGTTGCACCAAAGCTGTATATGTCAACGAGATGAAGAGTATCACCGTCAGGGTCACTTATAAGATCCGCAACATTGAACCTTAATTGTTTACCATAAGGAATTTTAGCTACCTCGTCACCAGAGTCTGGATCTATATAACTGATTTTCCTACGAGATTCTGCTGTTGGTGCACTGTTTGTGTCTGTTGAGACCGCGATATCAATACTACCAGCTAACACACTTGAACCATCACTATAGCTATATAGGATGCGTTCTACGCCGCTTGGTATGCCATCTCCTGGGGTGTAATCAATCGTATTAGTTGATGTGTTTGCAATAGCAGTTGAATTTGTCGCATCACCATTAGGCAATGTAACCGTGGTTGCTAATGCATATGTGCTTGTGTCTAGAGAGTACCCCGCGTTCCCAAGCTCTTTAGCGATATCTATTTGTACAGATGTGAAAGAGGAGGTTAGTCCTGAAATCGGTGTAAGTTGCTCAGTTGACTCACCGACAGCCGCACGAACTGTCGCTTCAGCAAAACCATCTCCTGATGTTGCTGAAGTAGCGCTAATACGCGCCTCTCCATGGTTACTATGGGAGCTCATAGCGATGTCAGAAGGTAGCGCAGCGCCAACTCGATAGCGGTAGTCGCACACTTTTGCACTTTGAGCGCTAATGGTGAAGCCATTGGCATTTTGGGATACAACATTACAATCATAGCTATTATTCAAAGACGTAACTGTCGTTAATGTAACTGACGAATCATCAGATGACTCCATATTATTCGACAAATCAACAAAAAAGGTATTTGTGGGAGTGCTTTGACGAATTACATCCTGAGCATAGTAAAGGGTATCTCCTGATGTTGGAGATTCGGGTTTGGAGTTAGTAGTCGCTTCGTCGCTAGATGCACCACACCCAAACAGCGCCAATGATATCGCTACTGACAGGGATAATTTATGAAAAGGTGCGTATGTACTTATTCTCATCATGTATTTAATACTCATTAGTGAATGTTATGGGAATTAAGCAAAGAGAGCACAGCCCATTATTTATTTGCGTATTCTAACAAGGCTAAATCACTTTAAATTAGCACGAGCTAGTATCTGGCACTGGTGAGTGCCTAGTTGACAGCTGGCGCTATTAGCAATGATATAAGTTAAAACTCAAACTGTTATACGTCTCTAGTATTTATATTGAAGTGGGGTTGTTCATGTGAATAACTACTTTTATAAGATAAGACCGAAGGTGGGATCTAATACCAGTTACTAAATTAGCGAATGAGTAACCTAAGGAATTAAATGCCTAGGTTATTTTTTAGGTGAATGGTTTTCTTGCTCAAATATCCACTAGGCATATCGGAAGGTCACTTTTCTTTACTTGCTAACCAAAACGTTTATTCATTGCATATCATACACCCGAAGTTAGCAAGGGGCTAACTAATCATATTATGAATATATCGAAGGAAATAAAAGTGAAAAAACTAACACTTATTACACTGCTATCTGCAATTACATCTGTTCCAGCTTTTTCTGCACCTGGCGATACCTCTATTGGTTCTGTAGTATTCAGCGGCTTTGTTCCTGGTTTTGTATCCAACGGTGACATCCTTGTTACTGGTGCGGGCGGTAGTGAAGACCCTGCTTCTTTTGTTGGTACGTTACAGGTGAACGCTGACGGTACGTTCGCAACGACTAAAGCAGTTGTTTTGGAAGCGCATGACTACACGGGGGCTGTGCTTGGGGCTTTAACTCCAGCTAACTGGACGGTATCACAAGTAAATGTGCTTCCAGCTTCAATGGGTGAAGTACAGCCTAACATTGTCGTCGGCGATAACCTTTCAGCGACGGAACTTACTGCAGCTGACTACTTAGCTTCAACTCAACTTTCAGCAGGCGATACGATTCAACTGTATGTTGCTAACGATACAGCACACTCAACTCCAGATGATATTGCTGGTACAGAAGTTATCGTTAACGTTGATATGATTGCAACTTTGCCATAAGAAAAAATCTCATTATTTGATAGGCACTTAATTAATTAAGTGCCTTGTTTTTCGAGGCTGATGAAAATGAATATCTATATAAATTATTTCTTTCTATTATTGCTTGTTATTTTTAGTTTCAATAGCTTTGGCTATGAAAGCTATTCATTTCCAGTAAATACACAAATAAATAGAGCGAATTTGTATGACTATTCTATAAATGTAGATTTATCTGATGAGTTTATTGCACTGAAGTATGATGGTGAGAACGAAACCTTTCTAAATGGGCGTTTTTATTCTTATATTAGAACGAATATACCAACAAGCTCTGGGGATTCGTTTGAATACAGTTATAACATATCAGAGTTCACTTCTAAATGTGTTTTCAACGATAGCGGTGAGACTATGTATGATGATTTTGTCGATCTCTATATCGATAGAAAACATTACTCTGATATTTCAGATATACCAAACTTTGAATTTAATAATATTAAAAATACTGAATATGAAAACTCTACCAATGAATTTGAATTAGTGACAAATAAAAATATACCGAGTGATGAGCCATTAGATTGCAATGGTCGTATTACGTTCAATGTGGAGCTTCAACTATAATGTTTATTAGACTTTGGTTTGGTTTAAACTTAATTATCATATTTTTCTTGGCCATAATATATAGTTCAAAATCCGTCGCAAATATTCCAGATGGATTTGAAGATATGTTTGAAGAGAAGTTGATAAGAATGCCACTAATTCTCTCGGCTGATAACAACAAATTATTCTATTCGGAAGCTTTCATCTCGGGTGATGAAGTAAGAATTCCCACTTCACAAAAACAACTTGTAGCACAAGCATTGGCGAATGAACTTGGTATTGAGAAAGATGTTAGCGATGCGGTGGCAACAACACTGGTAAATGGGGTTGAATCGAGCCTAGATTGTAAAGGTTATCGAAGTGAATGTGGTCTACTACCTGATTTATATGATTTTGTTTATGTGCCAGATAGCCAATCATTGATTATTCATGTTAACTCACAATTCTTAACTGAGATAATAGAAGAGTCAGAAATAAAATTTGTAAAAGAAGAGATCGATCAAAACGCGATCATTATGTCACATGGTTTGAATCTATCTGGTTCTTATAGCGACAACACTGATTATACATCGTCTTATTCTTATCAACATGAAAATTATGCAGGTTTTGGCAAGTATGGCTATTTGCATAATGATCTAAACTTTAGTGATGTCAATGGTTTCAGTTCGGATGACTCATCGTATAACTATGTTGGTGGTAATACTCGTTTCTCTGTCGGGTATAAATACCAAGAACGCCCTTGGAATAGTACTCAGTTTTTAGAAAATGGCAGCAAAACTTCTGGTTACATGTTGTCGATTGGATCGACGAGAGAGCTAGTAAAAAAATCATCTTCTAATTCTAGACGAGTATATTTGAACATTTCAAGAGCTGGTCGACTAGAAATTAATGATGATAGAGGCCGTGTTCTATTAAGTCGTAATGTGGATGCAGGGCAAGAATACTTTGACTATAACGAGCTACCATTTGGTACTTATACTGCGACAATTCGAATATTTGATGGCAGTGAAGAGTTTTACACAGAAGATAGGTTGATAGTCAATACAAGCTCTTCGTCGATTAAAACCGGCGAACTAGATTATCATATTACAGCCGGTTATTTATCAAGAGACCTGACGAATACGGGACTAGAGGACGATTTTGACCAGAAATCCATCAACTTTGCTTATGATAATTATGAAAGTCCAATGTTCACCAATGGGAAATTGAGCTATCAAGTTACGGATTTTTTTGCACTGGGTGCAGGTTCGTTTATTACAGGGGAAGATAATTATAATTATGTTGGTGGTCACTTATCTTTAGGGGAAGTGTCCAGAATATCGGCAGTAACAGGATTATTTGACGATGGATCTAGTTTTTATAATTTTGATGTGGGGATTTATAACTTAAGTGTATCTTACACAAAATTTGATAGTGAAAATGATAATAGTATTGGAGATATTAGTTTGTCTCAACTTTTATTCAGTAACTCGAACTATACGTCATTATCAGTAAATTACAACAAGTACTTAACGAGAAATATATCATCATATATATCGGGTATATTAACAAAAAACCAATATAAAGATTTTAGTAATGGTTATAATAATGAATCAGAAAGTTGGTCTGCAAGAAGTGGCGTGCAGATATCATCATTACCACTTGACTCAAAGGTGAACTTAGAGTTATCAGCAAGTGAATCGAGCGATATAAATTATGGTGTTATGGCCTCAATAATTATTCCAATAGGCCAGGAAAACACATACACACATAGTACACAAGCACAAATAGATGATAGTGGTGATGTTGCGCTATCGCATAGAGATACAGTCTCAAGTAGTCTAATTAACAGAAACAATCTAAATGTATCAAGCTCTGCGGGACTTTATTATCAAGATTCTACTGAAGACCAAAGCAGTGCCGATTTATCATTGTCTGCAAATTATAAGAATAAATATATTGACTCAAACTCTTATACCTATATCAATTCAAGTAGCAATACAAGTGTTTCTGCATATATTGGTACAAGTAATATCGTAACTTCTCAAGGAATAGAGTTTACGAGTGAAAAGTCATCTTCTTATTTTATTTCGAATAATGATACAGGGGAACTGTCTTCGGATGGAAAATTCTTGGCGGTAGTTAACTCCGAGCAGAATGGAAAACAAAGCAATGCTTATGTTAGTGGAGATGCTTTGACGGTATATCCATTAAAAGAGTTCTATGAATATGAATTCAAGCTTGATACGGAAGCCTCTGATTTTTACAACAATGGTGAGTCTTATACGTCGGCTACTAGTTATCCAGGAACTGTTATCCGTTTGGATACGTCGTTGTCTGAGTTGAAATCATTTATATCGACGTTTAGTGATATAAATGGAAATCCAATAGACGGAGTTGAATGTATCGGTGGAGGTTGTGTTTCTACTGACAAGCTTGTTGAAGGTGTGTATCAATTTAAGGTGAAAGATAAACAACCTTACAAAATTATATCTAAGGAAAACCAATGTGTAATACCGGAGTTATCATCGGTTAATAATTTGAATTTAGGTAATAACTTCTGTATGCCATCATTCGAAGAAAATAGTGAAGGTTATCAGATAGCCCTAGTTGATGGTGTTTATTATTACTACTTAGGGCAATACAAGGATAGTAATATTGTATTGAACTATCAGAACAAACTGAACAACTCAGGTGTTGAAATTATAAACAAAAAGCTTGGCGGTTATTTGTATATATTCGCTAAGTCTCCTGAGCAACTAACTACGGCAAACAAACTGTATGTTGATGAACTCATTAATTATGCAGTTCATATGGAGATGACGCCATATGCTTATAACTAACATAGAGAAAATTATGCAACGTGTAATATTTACTTCGATACTATTAATGACGACCTCTTTTAGCCATGCATTTAGCATAGATAAAATGCTTCTTATAGCTGGAGAAGATGGTAATGGAGTTTTTACTCTGACTAGTTCGAAAACTGAACCTGAATATATAAAAGGTAACGTTAGCCAAGTAAAGGTTGAAAACGGAGAGTTAGAAAAGGTAGAGCTAACAAAAGATAATTTACCTTTATGGGATCTTGCGCTATTACCCAATAAACTGATATTAAATCCGGGGGAAAGACGTCGTGTATCAGTAAAGAATTTATGTCAGGTTAATTGTGATGATTTAGAGAAGGACAAAGTTTATCAAGTGACTTTCATGCCTAGCGTTATCGATGGAGATAAAAAAGAAAGTATAATTGGTATTAATTATGGTTATGCTCCTTATTATATTGTACCTGCAAAAAATACTAATGTTGACTACAAAGTTAAATATAACGGTTCAGAAGTTTATGTGGAAAATAATGGTAACACATTTTTCTACATACAGTTTGATAACTGTAAACCGAATTCTGTTAGTAACAAATGTAAACAAACTAATACAATACTATCTGGTCGAAAGAAAACCATAAAATTAGCAGAAGGCCTGCAAAATGTCGATTCGTTATCCGTTAAGGTAGCCAACCATGATTACAGTTATAACAAAAATATCACTATTAAAAAGAAATAGCCTAATTAGTATAGCGCTATTATTCACGGCTTTAGATAGTAGCCATGCTGCAGATGTATACGGAACGATTACAGCAAACAACTCTGTGGTTTGGAACAATGCGGCGCCAAATAGTTATTTCGGTAGTGAAGCTATATCTCCATCTGCATGGACGATAGCGCAAGAGCAACCAACGGCAGAGTGGTATCCCGCAACGATGGATAACCAACCCGTTAATAACGTTAGCTTTGTTAATCATTCTACAGGCGAAAGTTTTAACACCAGCCTGGAGTTGTTAGGCGTTGAGTATAATTTGGGTAGCTCGGCTAGTTATTTCACATCAAAAGACTACGGGTCAAATGTGGGAATGGGAGTTGCCAATGAGTGTGCAGCTACAAATATAAGTGGTTCGAGTGCGAAAGTGGGCCAAGAGTCGACTTTGTGTGTGTCGCGAATGGGTTACACAGCAACAAGCCGAATAGAGCCTTTTAAGTTTTATCGACCTGCTTTCGCTTTGCCTAATATCAGTAATGATGTGTTCGCAGCCCCTGTTGGATCTGGAACTTTTACGGCATCAATTAACCTTTCACCCACTTACTTTTTTACAAGTCAAACCGGTACGATGACTTATACCAGAGTGCCGGAGACGTTAATTATCACGATTGATTATCAAGCTGCGATCCTTGAATCATTAACGGTACTTGGAGACGGGAATATTGAACCCCAGTATGATACTGCAACAAAAAGGATCTCTGGTACAACGAGGTATGATGTTAGCTTGTTAGGGACTTTACCTACAGGCGTTATTATGACATTTAGCCCTACGTCAGGTGACTATGAGCTTACAAATATTGATAACTCGCTAGAAAAGATACCCTACACAATCACGTGTGCCATTGGCTGCGAAAGCCCTGACAAGGTGATTGTCCAAGACGGAGTACTTAATACCGTATCTTTTCCTGATTCAGAAGTGATTACAGTGAATGGAGAAGGTAGTAACAAAGTTGATGTAGCATACGATGTTAGTTTTGATGTCGATGGAAATGCACTCAGTTCAGGTAATTACCAAGGGTCGTTTAATGTTGTTTATGAGGTGAACCTGTGAACCGACTAATTAATAATATTTTTTTTATGTTTCTAGTACTAACCAGCGGTGCAGCGGTTGCTGAGAAGCCAACTGCTCATATTTTGGGGGTAGGGGCAAACTATGGCTATAATTTTGATGGAGATATGTTTGAGAATTCTCAATCTATTTATTTTCTCTACCAATATAACCGACTTCAATTGAATCTAGGTATCAAACATTATAAATTATTAGATGATTCTGAGTACATACCTGATTTAGGTTTGCTTTATAGTATACATGATGGAGAAGAAATTGATTTAAAGGTTGGAGTCGGATTTGAAGATAAATATCCAACAATAGAGTACCTTGCTGAGTATGCTTTGAATGAATATTTCGGTGCGAGTATCGCACTTAATCAAACGTTGAATGATGATTTTGGGCAAAATCAACGAGAAGCCGTGGTTGGATTATCTTATTATTTCAATGACAGCAAGCGTAAGATTGAGTCTGACCAAGTTGAACCTCGCCCTTCGTCACTTGAAATTACGAAAGCTCCGGATTGCACATCTGACCCAACTGATACGGACTGTGACTTCGATACTATGTCTAACAGTATATCCGAAGTTGCTGTTAAGCCGACATTACCTTATGTCGTACAAGAAGGTGATTGGTTATATGAACTACGTAGAAAGTTCGGCTTCGATTTAGAAGAGATCATTGAGAGTAATGATATTGAAAATCCTGATTTGATCATTCCTGGCCAAGTATTAGAATAAGCTCTTACCGGTAACCTGATCAATATTAAAGTATTACTAGACCTATTTCTTATAAGGTATGGTGATGCTTTTTTTTTGCACTCGATTAAATCTGTCTAACTATTCATCTATGATCTTACATAGCTTACGTTGATGTGAATAATCAAGTGTTGCCAAGAATCATGGTTTACATACCAGATCTTAGGTTCAGGTATTAAATATTACGAAGTTAGATAAAATTTAATTCTCTTAATGTAAAACCATTAAACTACTATGAAGACTTGCAAGATATGTATTAGCGTTTTACTCTTCGGTCTCTCCCTAAGGTTTAACTGCCATCAAATCGCTAACCAGTGCATAATATGCATAAGTCTGGTGAATTGATGTGGCCGTATCCATGCTATATCATGATCGTTATGAATGGACTTTTCTGAACAAATTAATGTTTACAAATCTAACATCACGGATGCAAGAGTGGCTGGTAGGCATTAGACTTCTTTTTTCCTGCGAATAAGCTAAACTCTCATATGTAACCAATTACATTTGAGGTGTTTATGAAGTCGTTTGTCAATATTAAGGTCGTTTTATGTTCGTTTTTATTTTTTGCAACCTCAGCGATTGCTTCTATTAGTGCTGATGATGTCACGTTTTCAGGCCGAGTCGATGGAGATATACGAGCAATTTATTCTGACAAAAGTCTAACGAATGTGGATGGCATGCAAAACACGAAAGCTGTAAGAGGCATGACTCAGAGCAGTTATGTAACATTACTAAACAATGAAGTAGATGATGTAATTGTTCGTGAGGTTGACATGTAGTCAAGCGAACATAGCATATTAGATTCTAACTTTTTACCATATGCTTTAATACTCAATCGCTTAATTACATAGTATATAGATTGTACTGATAATTTAAGTGGGAAAATAATGAGGTATATTGGTTCAATAATATCGAATACGAATGTCAAAACTGTAGAGCTGTGTTTTGAAAGATTGAAGCAAGCAGGAGTTCATCCATCAGAACTATCTTTCGATGGATTGGTACTCCTGTTAATGTGCGCGGAAAGAGACCGCTTAGCAACACTGAGAGCTAATTGAGCATGGGTTTGAACAGGTTTGACAGCCTGTAAGCAAGTTCAAGAACTCGGGTTGAGTAAATAGCTGGCTTGTTTTTATGTGCATTAAAGCTTTAGAATAATAGTGTTTACCAATTTTGATTGCACCGTTGGTTGATTTTTTCTCGTACGAAACAACAGAAAATCCCATTTTTTCGAGTACTTCTGCTGAGCTCTTTATAGCAACTGTTGTGTAGTAGTCGGTAATGTTAGCGTGTTTTGCTAGAAACCTGAATTCTCTATTTAATTGTAGACGAAAAGGTCGCTCGTACAGCGAATGATGGCTCACCGCAAAATAAGCTAATTTTCGTCTTTTATTATAAGGAACGGTTTTTCTTAAATCTATTTCATCAATCGACTTTTGAGAAAGTGTTTCAATTTCGGAGATCATACCTTCAGTCGTGAATATAGTGCCTATGTTATGTCCTAATAGCTCCCCTGTGACGCTGTCGACATATTTATAGGCAATGAAACGTTTTTCATTGCAATATTTTAAAAAATCGATTTTATAGAGTCCATGCTTAATATTCTCATCAGAGGTTTTCTCATGAAAAACAAGTACAGAATTTACAATCTCACTATCATTAGAATTTCCAATCGGATATTCACAAACAGGATTGTGTTCGATCATCGATGTTGACTGATAATTTGCTCTGGCGATCAAGTTATTTAAACTACGGTATTTCTCTTCCATCAGAGTATTGAATTGATCAACTCTATTTTTAGAACTAGGGTCTTGATGTTGTAAATGACTAACTTTAGATAGATAAGGCTCAAGATCGTTGGTAAATTCTCGCAAAACACGAATACTACGGCTAAGAGTTGGTTTAGTTGTTCCTCTTTCCCATCGACTAAGTGTAACGGTATCAATGTTCGATAGATCTCCTCCGAGTAAGTTGAGCTTTGTAGCTGCTTGACTTTGTGTTAGTTCATTCGCGATTCGATATTTTTTTAAGTATTCGCCAAACACAGTAGTTTTCTCCAATCTTTTGCATAAGGCGAAGTATTATTATGTGTAGAAACTTAAGATGGTAGGCATCTTAATTTAAAGTCTGTTTGGCTATGCCTAATGATTTTTGATTGAGTATTGGTTATCCCACTGGGTTGTTTTTATGAGGGTTATTATTTCGGGTTGAGAAAGAAGTGTCGCTGTATCAATTTCGTATAAGCAATGTTCGAATGAGCGGTTGCCTAATTTAAAACCTCCTTTTTCTGACTCAATATCAAATGCTATTTTCTTAAATCCAAGTTGCTCTAAAATTTGTCCGATTTCAGGCCATGCACTAAAGAAATAATAACGTTGAACATTTGAATAGTGAATTAGGTTTATAAATTGAGAAACTAACATACATCGAAATATCTGGAAATTAGAAGAGTAACGATTATAATTACAAACTGATAACTTAGTCGAATTTTTATAACTGACAGATTTTGTCAGGTCGATATCAATGATTTTTGAATGAGTAACTTTGTCAAAATAGTCACTTTCGAATATAAAACTAATTGAGTGACCTACCAACTGCCCGCTTTCTGTTATAAATCTTTTTAAAATAGCTCGTTTGTTTTGTTGGTAGTCATATAGATTAATGTCGAAAAAACCCTTCGGTGTATGGATGGCTGTTTCGTAAAAGATTTTAAGGCTAGATAGTATCTTGTCATCATCTTTCAAAAGAAGTGGCATCTCAGTAATTAAAGTTGATTGTGGCTCTTGTGGCTCTTCATAACTTAATGATGAAAGCTTCGTTACCCTGTTATTAAAACGAAGTTGTTCAACCTCGTCTAGTAGCTTTGTTTCGTTTGGATTAGGTATTAATTCATAAAAGTCACTCAGGTCAACCTGTAAACAACGCAAGATTCTTAGGCATTTTGCAAGTGTTGGTTTGGTTTTTCCTCGTTCCCAACGACTGAGAGTTACCACGTCTACAGAGCGAAACTCTTCATTTGCAAGGTTTAACTTAACAGCAAGCTCACTCTGAGTAAGACCTAGTGAGACTCTCAATTCCTTTAAATAGTCACCAAACATACATTATCCCTAAGCGTAATTTGATCTAATTGAAGTATAGTCATCTATGATAGTTAATGGCGTTTTTAATAACCTATCTAAATGTAACAGACTCGAGATTACCGTTTTGAAACGGCATTGTGTATTTGTACAGGAGTTCGTTTAACTACTTATGCAGTTTGTCTTCACGGTTAAGAAGTAGGCATGTAAAGCTACATATGATTTGTTCATGCTAATCCTTGCTAGTTATTGATCTGTAGTATGGATTAATCACAAAAAGAGGTTTGTTTATGAATACGAATATGTTGTCTGAAAATTTACAAGCCGAAGCACTTATTGACGATGTTAATCAGGGATTGTTTTATCCTGTTTTTCAACCGATAACTAATGGCAATGGAACTGTCGGTGCTGAGGTTTTGTTACGTTGGGAAAAAGGGCACGATGTTGAATCGTCAATTCGCTGTCTGTTAGACTCTAAGAAGATTGCATGGTTTACTCAAATATTCTTGTTAAGAGTGTCCGAGGAATTATTGTCTCAGAAGAAAATGATTGATTTTCTGACTATTAATATCTCCCCTGATCACGTTTTAAGTTTCACTTTTCTACGTGATATTTCCCCAATTTGGCAAGCATGTAATAAGTTGGGTATAACCTTATGGATTGAGCTTACTGAGAATGAACAATACCCGGTTGGCATTGACGAGAAAAGGATGATGTCCCAGTTTGGAGTATGTCGTGGTCTTGGAATTAAAATCGCGATAGATGACTATGGCAGTGGTTATAACACTGGTGAAGCACTGATTAGGGTTGTTAAACCGAACATAGTGAAAATAGATCGGTCGTTAATGAGAAACCGGAGTGATAATTCGACCTTTTGGGAGCGTCTTAGATTTTTAGCTCGGAAGTATCAGATTGAATTGTTATCTGAAGGTATAGAAAACCATGAAGATTTACGTTTTGCACAATCGCAGGGCATAGATTATTTTCAGGGCTATCACTTAGGCAAACCTGGCTCATTGAGTCAATTGTCGAAACAAGGTGCAGCATATTGCTGATCTACTTAAAAATAGCGTGAATAAATTCGGGTTACTTTTAGTGTGTAAAGCATCATCGTTAGTTTCAAGAGTTTTAGGTTTGCCGGAACATAATGCCATTCTATTAGTTTAATCATGCCTACTTAGTATCAAGTGTTTAATGCCTGCCAGTTTATCTATTTATAACCATTTGTTAGCATTGGGACAAACAACAAAACATTGGAATCGTTATGTCGCAGTCACCTTTGGATCAAAAGGCTTTGGAGCAAGAGCTTTCAGGTCAACAGCCCTCCTTATCTCAAATTAATGTGTTTCCGGTTAAATCAGTAGGTGGGATTGCACTCTCTTCTGCTTGGGTCGAAAAACAGGGCCTTACCTTCGACAGACGTTTTATGTTGGCCTTGGCTGACGGCTCAATGGTGACGGCACGTAAGTACCCTAAAATGGTCAAGGTATCTTCTAGCTTGCAACCAGATGGTTTGATCTTCACTTATGAAGCTAAAGAACCGCTGCGCTTAAAGTATGCGAGCTTCAAGATGCAAGAAGCGCCAGCAAAGGTGTGGAAAGACAGCTTCACGGCATACACGACATGTGATGAAGCCGATGATTGGTTCAGTGATGTGTTGGGCGTGCGCGTTGAGCTACTGTTCTGTGGTGAGCAATCTAATCGTGTTCGTGAAAAGCTCGGTCACAATGTGAGTTTTGCTGACGGTTACCCAATGTTAGTGATCAGCCAAGCCTCTCTTGATGAACTCAATCGCCGCAGCCCTGAAACCCATTCAATGGATCAGTTCCGCACCAATTTTGTCGTCTCAAACACTGAAGCGTTTGCTGAAGATGGTTGGAAGCGCATTCGAATTGGTGAGGTTGAATTCGAAGCGGTGAAGCCTTGTGAGCGCTGTATCCTAACGACAGTCGATGTTGAGAGCGGCGAATTCAGAGCAACAAAAGAGCCACTCAATACCTTTTCTACGTTCAGAGCCAATGAACGTGGTGGCGTTTTCTTTGGTCAGAACCTTGTGGCGAAAAATGAAGGTCTGGTGAAAGCGGGTGACGTTGTTGAGGTACTTGAAACCAAAGAGAAAGAACATTACGAAGACTCTTGGGTCGAGTCACTGCACTTAACTTGCGTCGAGCGTGAAGAGATCGCTCGCGACTTCACAACCTTTTGGCTAGAGCCAGCGAAAGAGAACAATTTATTACCAAGCTATCAGCCGGGGCAGCATCTACCGATTGAAATGGTGATTAATGGCGAGAAAGTGTCTCGTCGTTACACGTTATCTTCTAGCCCTTCACGCGCAGGTCGTTTGGCGATTTCCGTGAAGCGAGTGGACGATGGTCAAATCTCAAACTGGCTCAATGATCACTTCCAAGTCGGTGACACGCTAGTTGCTCAGAATCCAGATGGCGCATTCTACTTAGAAGATAACCCAACACATCCATTACTGCTGTTATCAGCGGGAAGCGGCATCACCCCTATGTTGTCGATGCTTCGTTACTTAGCCGACCATGGTCAGATTGATGATGTGGTGTTCTATCACCAATGCAGCAGTGAAGAAGATATCCCTTATCAAGCTGAGATTGATAAGATCGCTCGCGAACATGCTGGTCTAAGTGTGATTTATTCACTAAGCCAACCAACGAAAGAGTGGGATGGTTTGTCAGGTCGTTTGAGTGTGTCTCATGTCGCCAAAATTGAGGACCTTCATAAGCGCCAAGCATTCGTGTGTGGCCCTGACGGCTTTATGGATAATGCCAAGAAATTGCTGATTCAAATGGGGCTGAATCCTCAGCATTATCATCAAGAAGCGTTTGGTGTTGCTCAATCAACGGAAGAAGCGGTGAAGCAACTGCAGTTGAGCGTTAACGGCTACCTGTTCGAAGGCAACAACCAATCAACACTACTAGAGCAAGCTGAGTCGGCAGGTGTGTCTATCGCATCAAGCTGTCGCGCGGGTTTCTGTGGTGCTTGTAAAGTGACCCTTGAGTCTGGGCAAGTTCATCAACCTGATGTACCGGCGTTGCAAGATCATGAACGCAACATGGGGCAAATACTGGCGTGTTGCAGTGTGCCTCAAACTGATATCGAAGTTGTAGACTAACTCGGTAGGTCGGAAGGCCAGAAAGAAAAGCACATTGAATAGAAAAGGCCGGAAGTTCACTGAAATGAACTTCCGGCCTTTTTGATTCTAAGATTAATTCAAACAATTAATCGTAGATCGTTGGGATCGGTTGACGCTTGTGCTGTGTTGCTTTGTAGATGCCTACTAAGCGGTCTGACACGTCTTGAGGGACTTCTTTACCTTCAAGGAAATCATCGATTTGGTCGTAAGAAAGGTTCAATGCTGCTTCGTCGGCTTTCTGTGGATCAAGCTCTTCTAGGTCGGCAGTAGGCACTTTCTTAACCAATAGCTCTGGCGCACCTAGCGTTGCTGCAAGTTCACGAACTTGACGCTTGTTCAGGCCAAACAAAGGCGCTAAATCACATGCGCCGTCACCGTGCTTGGTGTAGAAGCCAGTGATATTTTCAGCTGAGTGGTCAGTACCGATGACAAGACCGCCAACGTAACCTGCAATTTCGTATTGTGCGATCATGCGAGCTCGAGCTTTCACATTGCCTTTCACAAAGTCGATTTTTGCTGAATCTGTTGGTAGTAGGCCTGTGCCCTCTAGAGCAATGTGAGATGCAGCGTGAAGCCCATCAACACCCGCTTTAATGTTTACAGAAACAGATTGAGAAGGCTGAATGAAAGACAGCGCAAGTTGCGCTTCGTCTTCATCTTTTTGTTCACCGTAAGGCAGGCGAACCGCGATGAATTGGTAGTCGTTGCTACCAGCGTTTTCATTTAGGCTATCAACGGCCATTTGTGCTAAACGGCCACAAGTTGTCGAATCCACACCGCCACTGATACCAAGGATCAGAGACTTGCAGCCTGACTGCTGAAGTTTCGTTTTAATAAAGTCCACACGACGAGTCACTTCGAAGTGAGGGTCAATTGAAGGTAGTACGCGCATTTCGTCACGAATTAACTGTTCCATTCGTATTCCTTTCCTGCAAGCAAATTAAAAATCTAGTGTTATCATACCTAAATCATCCGATTTAAAAACCTCTTTGCACAAGCTTAGAAAGAGAAGGCAGTAATAAACAATGGAAAAAATAGCCATTTTCGGTAGTGCGTTTAATCCACCGAGCCTAGGGCATAAAAGTGTGATTGATTCGTTGGCTCACTTTGACAAAATTCTACTCGTTCCAAGTATTGCCCATGCTTGGGGAAAAGAGATGCTAGACTTTGATACGAGATGTCAGTTAGTTAATGCATTTATCAGTGATCTTTCACTGGATCAAGTTGAGCTTTCGTTGATCGAAAAGAGCTTATTTACACCCGGCGAAAGCGTGACGACTTTTGCTGTACTCAGTGAACTGCAAAAGTTACATCGTGACGCTGAACTGACGTTTGTTATTGGCCCAGATAACTTCTTTAAGTTCTCATCTTTCTATAAATCAGATGAGATTACTGAGCAGTGGTCTGTAATGGCTTGCCCTGAAAAAGTGAAAATTCGCAGCACAGACATACGTAATGCACTGATAAGTGGAAGCGATGTGGCAAAACTGAGTACAAAGTCAGTTACAAAGATGTTGCAAGATAGTGGACTGTATCAGATAATGTAAGTTCACTAATCAAGAGGTCAGAGGACTATGCTAAAGAGCGCGATACCAGCGACGTTGATCATGGCAGCATGCAGTATGCCTGCGTATGCTGAGTGTGATTTTTTTAGCTTAGATTCAATCATGCTGACTTCTGATGAAGATGACAATTGTCTAGATTTCTCGACCAGCATTGAGTCTTTTGGCCAACGTATGATGGAAATCAGTGGGCTGAGCGATGATGAACCTGAAAGCACACCGGACTATTGGTCTGATTGGGTACTTCAAAGTAAAGACTCGCCATTGCTGACACAAAGCATTGAGTCAAACTATGTTGGCTTGGGTATGTGGTTTCCAGAAGACCTTGAAGACGAGGAGTATGATATGTCTACAGAGGAGTGGTTGATGAATCATGGTCTTCAACTCAGCATCGGTTTTGGCGAGAAAGTCGAAGGGCAGCCGCGTATGCGCTTTGATTATCGTTGGCACGACTCACGTGACGCCGACCTAATGATGCAGGTTGAGTTGCCATTTTAGACAGGCAGATGCACAGATAGATTGCTATCTACGTCTAAATAGTAAAAATTAAAAAAGCCGCAAAAACTCAGTTTTTGCGGCTTTTTAGTATCTGGCTTGCGAGTTTTAATACCAGCACTCACTTTCCGCCAAGCTATAAATCTTCACCAAAAACAAGCATACACAGTTGCTCGAACTCTTCTTCTTTGCCTGAGAACAGATCATCAATCACAAGTGAACGTTTTTGACCTGACTGCATGCGCTTCTTCGCTTCTCGCATCACCATCACCAGAGTGTGCTCTTGTGGCAAGTTTGAGTCATCAATGTTCCATTGATTGAATCGCTGAGAAAGAGCACTTTCGCAAAGCAGGGGTTTAAACGACAACACTTCTTGCTTCAATACAGAAAGCATATCTTTAAACGCTTGTTCCGTATTATTGGCATTAGAAGCGCGAGCTTTGGTTTGTTCTAGCTTTTCTAGTAGTGCCGAAGAGAGGTTCGTTTGCGTGATGTAACCCGCTTGTCTTGGGAATGAATCCGTCAAACGAACAGAAAAATCGACACGGTTAACCTGAGTGTTTGGAAAGTAGGTCAGTGACGTTAGGCAGTCGTATGGAATCCAGACGCTTTGTCCTGGTTCAACGGCATACTCTTGTTTGCCTAACTTAATCAAAACCAAGCCACTTTGAACCGATACAAGGCTATGTTTAAGTACTTTCTTGCGTGGTGTGATCACCAAGTGTGAAAAGTAAGCCGATGTATATTCAATAGCGAAGTTCATAGATAGTACCTTAATTTTGGGGCGTCAAGATTACCGTTAATCTTAAAGAATGCCAACAATAACAGGGGATTTTCAATGTTTCTGGTCTGACCTTGTCAAAAGTATGGGCTCTGTAGCTGCGAGAAGTCAAAACAACGCGTAGAATGAGCCAGCTTTTTATTATATGAATTAAAAAATGACCTCTCCAACCGATCCATATGTTGATATTCGCCCTTACGGCGATGATGAAATTCCAGCGGCACTAAACCGTCTTATTAATGATGAAGAATTTATCAGTGCAATCTTGCACTACCGTTTTTCAAACCATGCGTCTTGGTTCAAAGCATTAATGAGCCCGATTTTGCGTGTGTACTTAAAAATGAAATGGAGCAAGCTGACTAGCGTTGAATCCATTCAGATTGAAGTGAAAAAGTACTTACGCGACACGTTAGCGAAAACCACTAGCGGTGTGACGTACACTGGTATCGAGTCACTGGATGCGAACCAAGCTTATCTGTTTGTATCAAACCATCGTGACATTGCTATGGATCCTGCGTTGGTAAATTACGCTCTGCATCAAAATAATCATCAGACTTGTCGTATCGCTATCGGAGACAACCTGTTGAAAAAGCCATGTGCGACTGAATTGATGCGTTTAAACAAGAGCTTCATCGTAAAGCGTTCTTTGAAAGGACCGCGTGAGATGATGAAAGCGCTAGGGCAGTTGTCTTCTTACATTAAGCACTCTCTAGAAACGGGCAACTCAATCTGGATCGCTCAAAAGGAAGGTCGTGCGAAAGACGGTAACGATTTTACTGAGCCAGCAATTTTGAAAATGTTCCACGTTGAAGGACGTAAGCAAAAAATTGCTTTCCCTGAATACGTGAAGTCATTGAAGATTGTTCCTGTGGCTATTTCTTACGAGAACGACCCATGTGACACGGCTAAAGCGATAGAGCTTTTCGAAAAAGACGTAAACGGCAGTTACGAAAAGGGTGAGTTTGAAGATATCGAAAGTATCATTCAAGGCATCATCGGTGATAAAGGACGCGTTCACGTTGGTTTCGGTCAGGTTATCGACCAAGATTTTGATACGCCTGAAGCGCTTGCTGAAGAGATCGATCGTCAGATCCACGATAACTACAAACTGTTCCCAGTAAACTTGCTGGCAGCAGAAAAAGAAGATGAGTCGATTACAGCGGCCGTTAAACAAGAGTTTGAAGCTAAACTGTCGAGCCTGCCACAAGGTGCGCGTCAGTACTTGATCGATAGCTACGCCAACCCAGTGAAGAACATTGGTTAACGAGCGTTAGTTAGCTTGCTAGTTGATTAGCAACTTGATTGAATTGAAAAAGGAGCCTTGGGCTCCTTTTTTGTTTCTGAATCACCATTTGTTGCTGCGATCGAGCATTAGAGCATTAGAGCATTAGAGCATTAGCCTGAATTAGCGAGCGACTGCACCACCGAGATCTAGATTGGTTGGCCATTTGGTTACGGTGTTGCCGCCCAGATAGATGTTGCCTTTGACTGTCATGGTCTCGGGGAATGTTGTAATCCCAGAACCACCTATATAAAGGTCGCCGTTAATCACGATCCCGTTGGGTAACTCGGTTAAAGGAGTGCGGATCACGCTCAGATCGCCTTTTACTCTAAAGCCATTCGGTAGCCTTTCCAGTGGAGTGTCGGTGAGGTTGATAAAGCCGCCCACTCTTACACCTCTTGGCCAGCTGGTGATTTGGCTGCCAATCAAGTCGACGTAACCTTTTATCTTAACCCCGCTCGGGACTCGAGCGAGTTGGCTGTTAGAGCCTTTAAGGCTGCCGTTCACTTCTAACCCTTTGGGTAGGCGTGTGATCGCAGTATTCTCTATATTGAGATTACCATCTACCACCAAGCCAGTTGGAAGTGATCTATAAGGCTTATTTCGTAGATATAAGTTTCCGTAATTATCGAGATGGTTCAATATTTGATAGTGATCGAGTGGTTCAGCACTGACATTTGTTATGGTTAAGGAACCAATAATAAGTGCAATTATTCTGAGCATAACAGGCTTCTTATTACGATAGACGCTTACACTATAATGGAAAAATTAATCTCGCATAGTGTTTTACCCATTTGGCGGTAGATTAACGAGGAATGGAGCAAAGATGATAGGTAAATCAATGATTAGAGTAAATATACGAATTATTAAGGTCTTTCTGATAGCCGCTTCATTGTTTGGCTCAATGTCTGCGAGTGCCAATAAAGTAATTTCAACGCCCGGTAAAGCTGCGGTAGTGGTGACACAAGGCAGTCAACAGCAACGAGTTTGTTATTATGATGACAAGGCTTATAGTATTGGGGCAGTGTTAGAGGTAGGGGGCGTAGTGATTCAGTGCGCTGCAGAAAATGATTTTGAGCAAAATGGGTCACTGGCTTGGGTTCAATTAAAAAAAGACGAGTAATTCACTCGTCTTTTAATAAGCATATAAATGCTTATATTAACGCGCTAGAGAGCGAGTCTTAAGTTCAAAAATAATCTTCTCAGCGCTAACTTCAAATTTAAAGCGAGCGTGCAACTCTGTGCTTTCTTCAGTCATCTCTGATGCTTCGAACTCAACGTTGCTAGACACTTGTTTAGCAAGTTCAACATACTTAGCAAACTCAGCTTCAATCAGTGCTTTTGAGTTTCCGTAAACCGTTACTTCAGCAACATCGTCGCCTTCTTTAATGATGAACCCGATTTCGCCTGCACAGCCGCAAGCCTCACATACATCGTTGTTACCAATATCTTGGCTCATAAATAATCCTCTTACAAAGTCTGAGGTTATTCTAACGAGCAATTTGAACTGTATCTACAAAAATTAAAACCTTTGAACTAATTTATACTGGTATGCTATGTTGTTTGTTAAGGTGTTTGATGAATATCTATATTCGCGCCGCCAAATATGTATGTGATTTACCTCACGTTTTGTTGAAGAGGAATGTTATTAATATGTCAGAATATCATTCACTTAGTTGCGCCAGAAATGATTTTATAAGACTATCTATCGCTTGATAGGTATTTATACAATGAATTTTTCGTTGGGTATTTCATATTCTAAGTAGTTATTTAAACTTATCGACTTAGGATTGTAAGGTGATTTTCGAAGAATAATTAGACAAAGTGTCCAAAGAGGCATCACTGTAAAATTGTTCGTACATAGTATTTGTGTGAATTTAGTTATAAATACTTGCGAAAAAATACCTTGCTCACATAATGCTGATAACGATTTTCATTCTGACTTCATTTGATTGAGTTAGATGGATTTACAAAGAGAAGAGCCTGAATATGCCAAAGCGTAGTAAAGAAGATACAGAAATCACGATCCAGAAAATCATGGATGCCGTTGTAGACCAGCTACTAAGATTGGGTTACGACAAGATGTCATACACGACGTTGAGTCAACAAACGGGTGTTTCTCGTACAGGTATAAGTCATCACTTTCCAAAGAAAACGGATTTTACTGCTGCTCTAGACGGTCGTATTTTCAAGATGTTCGTGGAACACATTGACTTCGAAAATGGCCTTGACGCATTTTCAGCTAGCTGGGTTGCAGCACTTGAAGACGCTGAGTTCCTAGCAATCTTACGTTTACTTTTCCATCATATCGTTACTGCTGAGAGCGCGCATGAGTTCGCTGCAAACGGTATTGATCGTCTATACAAGCTGACTGAAACTCAGTTTGGCGATACTAGCGGTAAAGAACTAGAGTGGTTGATTGGTAAATCATTGATTCGTATGAGCCAATAATCAGCACTCAATAAAAGAAGCTCCTGCGGGGGCTTTTTTTGGGTTCATCGCGGATTAGCGG